>CAYGZI010000043.1:0-17406 GCA_964354245.1 uncultured Planctomycetaceae bacterium | reverse complement strand
CTGGCGGGCATCCACTCCGGCGACTCGGCCTGCGTGATCCCGCCGATCAGCATCTCGCCCAAGCACCTGGACACGCTCTACGAATACACGCGGCGGATCGCCGTCGAGCTGGGCGTGGTGGGGCTGATGAACATCCAGTACGCCATCCACCGCGACGTGGTCTACATCCTGGAGGCCAACCCGCGGGCCTCGCGGACCGTGCCGCTGGTGTCCAAGGTCTGCGCGATTCCCATGGCCCGCATCGGCACACAGGTCATGCTCGGCAGGAAGCTGGCCGAGCTGGGCCTCAAGAAGCGGCCGATCCCGCACTTCGGCGTCAAGGAAGCGGTCTTCCCATTCAACATGTATCACGAGGTGGACCCGGTGCTCGGGCCGGAGATGCGATCCACGGGCGAAGTGCTCGGGCTGGCCAGCTCCTTCGGGCTGGCGTTCTTCAAGGCCGAGCAGGCGGCCCAGCCGCCGCTACCCAAGGAGGGGACGGTGCTCATCACGGTCGCCGACCGCGACAAGTCGGCGGTGGTGGACGTGGCCCGGCGGTTCGCGGAGCTGGGCTTCCGCATCAAGACGACCCAAGGCACGTGTGCCTTTCTGGCGGAGCGCGGCATCCAGACCGAGCCGATCTTGAAGCTCCACGAGGGCCGGCCGAACATCGTGGACGCGATGACCAACCGCGAGATCCAACTGGTGATCAACACGCCCATGGGCAAGCAGAGCCGGGCCGACGACTCCTACGTGCGCAAGACGGCGATCAAATACAAGATCCCCTACATCACCACGATGGCCGCGGCGATTGCGGCCGCCAAGGGAATTCATGCCTTCCACAACGGCCGCGGCCAGGTGAAGAGTCTACAGAGCTACCACGCGGACATCGGGTGAGAAAACGGGGATAAGCGAAGGCATGGGGTCGGGAGTCGCTCTTCGTGTCGGCGGTTCACATCAATCCATTGGAAAAGGCGGTTGCCGCCGACACGAAGAGCGACTCCCGACCCCTTTCGGACACAGGCGAGAGAAAGGCGGCAACCCCGGTATTGGCGACATGGGCGGTCGTTGACTACAATTGGTGATGAACCTGCCCTTTGCTGTTCTGGTTACAGACTGGCTCGAATGGCCCGCGGAGAGCAACGCGTGACGAGAGTGGTTGACGGCCTGATGACGATCGTCCGGGGACTGGGGCCCAAGCAGCGGCAGGAGTTCCTCACGGAGCTGCTCGGCTCCGGACTGCTCGCGGAGGACCAACGAGACCGTGGCATCATCGAATCGCGACGTGGCGGACCAACGCGGCATTTGAAGGAGTTCGTGGCCTCGATGAAGGGAAAGGGGCGATTGCGTTGAGCTGGCGCGTCGAGATCGAACACGAACCCCGGCGCTGCTGGCCGGTTTCGCGGAAACGTCGGAGAGCTGGTTGCACGAACCGCCGCAAGGATCCGTTCTGCCATCTCCACCGCTTGCGCAGCCTGCGCTGGGGTGGGATGAATCTCGACTCCGTAGTCCGGCCGTCGCGCGAAGACTCGCAAGCGACGAGAAGGCCTCCCCCAGCTCCAGGGACCACTTTCCTGCCCGCACCAACTCGCGATGCACGGCAGCCTCCACGCCCGCATGGCGGGTGAACGTTCTTCCCTGCGCGGCAAAGAGAGCCGACACGGCATAGAACGCAGCGTAATAGGCCCGCGACACCGCCGCATCGGGGTCCTCCTGAGCCAGCAGGGCGGCCGTCTTGTGAGACCTGACCGCCCGGTTCCACAATTCCAAAGACTCGGGACTCACACGCGCATTCCTTCCTTCTGTGCACTGCGGTAGAGGCCGAACTGCCCGGCCTCAAAAGACTCCAGTGCAACCGGCAAGGCATGGAGGGGCACATCCAACTCAAGCTGCAATGGGTAGAGCGCCCTCACGATGGTCTTCACGTCCTCGCCCAAATCAATGGGACCGTCCAAGAGGACCAGGAGGTCCACGTCGCTGTCCTCGGCGGCGTCACCACGGGCTTGGGACCCGTACAGGACCACCCCGCGCAACCGAATGCCAAGGGCACCCTCCAACCGGGTTCTCGCGTCCGCAAGCAGTTTTCGATTGCGCAAGAGTGAGACCTCCTTGTGGTACGCCCTGGGATCCGGTCCGCTATAGTCCGTCACTACCCGTGCAGGATACCAAACGCGTTCTCCCCCCTCAAGACAAGCATCCTACTGTCTAGTCCAACTGCTCCTCGACCATGTAGATGTTCCCCTCCTTGACGGCCAGGTAGCGGAACCGCGTCGGGCCGACGAACCGCAGCGTCTCGCCGCGGGGCATCCAGATCGCGTCGTACTGGTGCGACGCCTCTTTGTCCTCGACCACGGTAAACGTCTTCTTCCCCTTCATCGCGGCGTACACCGGCCAGCGCCCGTCGGGAGTGAACGTGAGGTAGCCCACCAGGTCGTAGCGCGGCTTGCGGTTGCCGTCGGCAACGACGAAGGACCACCGGCCGCTGCGGGCAATGTAGGCCAGGCGCCTGCCGCTGGGGCTGAACACCAGCGTGCCGCCGCCGATTCGGTCGAAGAACCGCGGCTGGTCACCCTCGGCACGTAGGGCCGGCTTTGCCGGCCGTGTGGGATCGTCGCGGGCGGCCGGCACAGCCGGCCCTACCGCGGCCTTTGCGCCTGCCGGCACCAGCCGCACCGTGACGACCGCCTCCATGGAGTTCTGTGCGACGACGTAAGCCAAGACTTGGCCGTTGGGGCTGAATTTGATCTGGTCGATGCCGTCGTACGGTGGGCCGGGCTTGCCGTCCAGGACGACCCGCCACGTTTCCCTCTGCTTGTCCTTCTCCGTGCCCTTTTCCATGGCCGCGTAGGCAACCCGCTTGCCGTCCGGGCTGAAGGCCAGCGGGCCGAGATTGTCGTAGGCGGGCTGCGGCTTGCCGTCCAGGACCACGCACCATTTCTTGCTGGCCAGGGCCGCGAAGGCCAATCGCGTGCCGTCCCGGCTGAACTCGAACCCGGTGCTGGAGCCGAGAAACTCGTAGGGCCCGAACTCCTGGTCGCCGGCCACGAGAAACCATCCGTTGGCCCTTCGGGCGCCGTAGGCCATGCGCCGGCTGTCGGGGCTGAAGACGATGGTCCCCTCGAAGACCATCTCGCAGGGCTTGCCCGGCTTGCCGTCGTGTACGACGACCCGCTGGCCGTCGGGCGACATCGCCACGTAGGCCAGGTGTTGGCTGTCGGGGCTGAACACGGGCTGCCCGATCTGCTCGTAGGGCAGGCTTCCAGCCTGCCGCTTGGGCAACACAGGCAAGATGCCTGTGCTACTCTCAGCGGGCCCCTCTGCCTTTCCGCTGAGAACGATAAACCACTTCTCGCCCACGGAAGCCGCGTAGGCCAGTTGCTTCCCGTCCGGACTGAAGACGAGCCCGGCAATCTTCTGAAAGGGGCTTTCCTCCTTCCCATTGACGACGACCTGCTGCCCGCCGGCCGCGTCTTTCACATAAGCGACGCGGCGCAGGTCGGGACTAATCGCGGCCGACTCCTGGACCGACGCGGGGAACGGTGCCAGGAGAGTCTCGGTGTGCTTGCGGGCCACGGCGGTCTGGGCCGCGGCCGCGGAGACTAGAGAGCACGTTGCGAGTAGAGTTAAAGCCCACGGGTTGCAACCCGTGGGCTTTACAGAGCGTGAGTATCGTCCGGACAACGTCACTGCCCCCCATACCGATTGAACCATGCGCGTTTGTCGAATGGCAGCTTCTCCCTCTGCACGCCGGGCTCGGCCGGCACGCCGAGGGGCAAGAGGATGCGGACGGTCTTTGCCGCGGGCACGCCGAGCATTTGCCCGACTCTCTCGGCCACATTGTTCACGCGAAGCACGCCGTCGAGCCAGACGCTGGCGTAGCCCAAGGCGGCCATCGCCAGGAGCATGTTCTCCACTGCGGCGGCGCAGTCCTCGCGGTCGAACGAGAGCCCTTCGAACACCGGGCGCGGGTCGGCCACGCAGGCGATCATGGCCTTGGCCGTGTTGCACACCGGCCGGTGTACCACCGCGGCGATCCGGCGGAGAAGCTCGGGATCGTCCACGATCGCGAACGAGACGACTTGCTCGTTCTTGCCCGACGGGGCCTGGATGCCGGCCTGGACGATCTTCCGGAGGTCCTCGCGGGGGACTGGGGCGTCGGTGAAGGGGCCGCGATAACTGTAACGCTTGGCAAAGGCCTCAAATAGTTCCATTGGCAACTCCCGGATGAGAAACCCGAAACTCGAAACGAATCCGAATGACCCAAACCAGAAACTCAAAACACCCGACCGGCCGTTTTGTGCATTCGGATTTGGACCTTCCGATTTGTTTCGGATTTCGAGTTTCGGATTTCGGATTCCTTTCCGACGCGGCCGGTCAAGGCCGGCAGTAGGCCAGCGTCAGCAGGGCATAGCCCGTCACCAGGCACGGATCGCCTTCCAGCCAGCGGTTGTTCTCGTTGATCCACGATCCGTCGGGGCGCTGGCGGCGGATCAGCTCGGCGGCCAGCTCGACGCGCCAGAAGTGTTTCACCCCTTTGGCGTCTTCGATCGCGCCGAGCTTCATGGCGTCGAGGGCCTTTGCGAACGTGTGGTAGTAGTAGTACAGGCCGTCATTGCCCATGAGCGGGTTGGATTTCAGGTCGTAGTTCTTCCTGATCCAGCCCAGGGCCGCCTTGACGCGGGGATCGTCCGGGCCGACCCCGGCATGGATCATGCTCTTCAGGCCGGCGTAGGTCATCGCGCCGTAGCTTCGCAGTCCCCCCTCGGGGTTCTTGCCGGCGAAGCTCTCGCCCCCGGCGGCGACCGTGTAGTAAAAGCCGCCGTCTTTCGGGCCCTTCAGGGCAAACGACGTGGTATTGTGCTCGCTATAGCAGTTCTGGCAGCGGGAAACGAAGACCAGGGCCTTCTGCACATTCTCGTCGTCCGGACCATTGCCGGCGGCCCGCAGGGCCTCGACGAGAAACTGGGTATTGGACAGGTCGGGCCGCTCCTTCTTGCCGTAGCCGGCGCCGCCGTAACTCGGATTCGAGCGGTCGATGCCCTCCCCCTCGTCCCACTGTTTCCCTTTCACGAACGCATCGGCGGCCTTGAGGACCTTGTTGTAGCGGCCGTCGCGGTTGGCCTCCTTGAAGCAGAGGATCGCCAGGCAGGTCTCGTAGTTGCTGTAGACCGCTCCGGCCTGATAGACCCCGCCGTCGGGCCGGATCATGCCTTCCATGTACTTGAGTCCCCGGGCGACCATCGGGTCATTGACGCCCCGATCGTTGCGGAGCAAAGCGGTGATGACCAGGGCGGTGACGCCCGGGCCGGCATAGCCGGAGAACGAGCCGTCGGGGGCCTGGGCCGTCTGGAGGAACTGGACTGCCCGGTCCACGGCCTGCGGGAGTGCCTTCGGATCGGCGCCCGCAGCGGGGCCGGAGGGCTCTGCGGCCTTCGCGGCCCCGAGACTCAACACCATGACGATAAGGACGCACAAACCGGATCGCCATCGGGACATGGTAGACCTCTTCGCGTTGGACCAGGAGTTCGAAGGCTAAGCCGCAAGCGGCACTCAGCCGGCCGATGGATCCGGCCAGGGCTAAGCCGCGAGCGCACGCAGCCGTCTCTGCCAATTCTAGCCCGCTTAGCTCACGATGGCGAGGATGTCTTCCTCGTTCATGATGAGCAGCTCCTCGCCATCCACGGTGACCTCCGTCCCCGCATAGCGGTTGAAGAGCACGCGGTCGCCTTCGCCCACCTGGGGTTTGACGCGGGTCCCGTCGCCCAACTGGGAGCCGTCCCCAACCGAAAGAACTCGGCCTTGATGGGGTTTCTCGTTGGCGGTGTCGGGCAGATGGATGCCGCCGGAGGATTTTCGCTCCGCCTCCATGCGTCTGATGACCACCTTATCACCCAAAGGCACCAGTCTCATGTCCGATTCACTCCGCAAAGGAAGGGAGCAATCCCGAGGCGGCCGGCGCATCGCGCCGGTCGGCGACCGCCGATTCTCGCACGGCAAGAATTCACCCGCAAGCTTCCCCCTCATAAAGCGGGGTCCGGAGTGATGCACCGCCATACCTCCGGGATGGGGTACTTGAACGGATAACGCCACCGGGTAGACTCTTGCGCAGACTTCCGCTCCTTACACTATCCACCCAAACGGGTGGAGCCGTCTTCCGTTGCCAACGATGTCTCACCAGCAGCTTCACTTGGAGGGGGCCCAGTTCCTGAAGAAGGAGACCATCGGCCTCTATGAGCCCCACGGCTCGAAAGCCCTGGGGGAATCGGCCGACCGGTCCAGCAAGCAAAACCGCCAGCTCATCGCCACCATCCCGCACTGGCAGACCTGGCGCGACGCCGCCAACCGGATCAAGGCTTACGCCATCGCCAACCTCGACAAGCTCCTCGTCGAGTTTGAGCGGAACATCTCGGCCCGCGGGGCGACCGTGCTTTACGCCGAGAATGCCGAGCAGGCCAACCGCTACGTGCTGGATATCGCCCGCGAGCACGGCGTCCACTCCGTGGTCAAGTCCAAGTCCATGGTCAGTGAGGAGCTGGAGCTCAACCACAAGCTGGAAGCGGCCGGCATCCGGGCGGTGGAGACGGACCTGGGGGAGTATCTGGTGCAGTTGGCGGGCCAGCGCCCGGTCCACATCGTCACGCCCGCCCTGCACCTGTCTGCCGCCGACGTGGGCCGGCTCTTTTCCGAGAAGCTCGGCGAGCCGTTCACCGCGGAGCACCGCGAGTTGACCAACATCGCGCGCAAGCACCTGCGCGATGAGTTTCTCCGCGCCGAGATGGGCATCTCCGGCGTGAACTTCGGGATCGCCGAGACCGGGACGATCTGCATCGTGGAGAACGAGGGGAACGCGGGCCTTTCGATGGCCACGCCCAAGGTCCACGTCGCCCTGATGGGGATCGAGAAGGTCATTCCGCGGATCGAGCACCTGCCGGTCTTCTTGAATCTCTTGGCCCGCATCGGCACGGGACAAAAACTTACCACTTACACCCACCTGATCCACGGGGCGACGCCGGGACGAAAGCTCTACGTGATCGTCCTGGACAACGGACGCTCCAACGTGCTTGCGGACCCGGCGGCGCGCATGGCGCTATACTGCATCCGCTGCGGGGC
The DNA here is from genome assembly GCA_964354245.1 of uncultured Planctomycetaceae bacterium. Classification (GTDB taxonomy): domain Bacteria; phylum Planctomycetota; class Planctomycetia; order Pirellulales; family Thermoguttaceae; genus CAYGZI01. The sequence goes on along the minus strand of CAYGZI010000043.1, from coordinate 10,317 downwards.
GTGCCTGAATGCGTGCCCCGTCTATCGTCGCACCGGCGGCTGGGCCTACGGCTGGGTCTACCCGGGGCCGATCGGATCGATCCTCACGCCGCACTTGCTGGGGATGGATCCGGCGGGCATACTGCCGTTTGCCTCGTCGCTTTGCGGCGCGTGCGGCGAAATCTGCCCGGTGAAGATCGACATCCCGCACCAGTTGGTCCATCTGCGCCACCGCGCGGTCAACGAGCCTTCGCCGATGAACTCGTGGACCGAGCGGCTGATGTGGAAGACCTGGGCATGGTTCATGCGGGGGCCGGTCCGCTACCGGATTGCCGCGACGGGGATCAAGATCGGGGTGTGGATGCTGCGGTTCGTGCCGCGGTGGCTGCACTTCGGCAAGCTTCGGGCGTGGACCCGCGGCCGGGCCTTGCCGCAATTGCCGGGGCGGGCCTTGTTCCGCACCTGGTGGCGGCGGGAGGGGAGTGCAGAGAGACGAGGGGACGCGGGGAGCGTGAAGGGGTGACGGGGTCAGGGGGTGACGGAGTGAAGGGATACGATGGAACGCACCGCGATGAATAGCCGGGATGCCATCCTCTCGCGAATCCGCGGATTGCTGGCGCAAGGGCCGCAGCACGACGAGCCGCCGGTGCCCGAGGTCTGGCCGCGCGAGAATCCGGACGCGGAGCAGATGGCCCAGCGCTTCGCTGAGGAGTTGCAGACGATCCACGGCGAAGCGGTCTGCTGCCGCTCGATGGACGACGCCCGCGCCCAACTCAAGGAACTGCTCAACCGGGAGCAATGGACCTCGCTCGGCGCGCCGAACCGCCCGCTCTGCCGCGAAGTGGCCTCGGGGCTGGAGCCGGACCGCGTGTGCTGGGCCCGGCCCGGCTGGGCGCCGCAAGACATGGCGAAGTTGTCTGCCGGGCTGATCGAAGCGGAGTGCCTTTTAGCGGACACGGGCACGGCGATGATCGCGTGCAACACGCCGGAGGAGCGGCTCTTGTGCTATTTGCCGCCGGCGTGCATTGTGGTGGCGCGCATGGACCGGCTGGTGGAGCACTTGCCCGCGGCCTGGCCGGAGATCGCCCGGCGTGCGGCCGAGCCCGAGCGCCGCGGCGAGTTTGTGTTCATTACCGGGCCGAGCCGCACGGCCGATATCGAGAAGATCCTGATCCTGGGGGTACACGGGCCGAAGCGGCTGATTGTGGTGGTGATTGGGAGTGAAGGATGAGGGATGAGGGATGAAGGATGAAAGGTAAAAGAGTGAGAAGGTGAGAGGTGAGGCTTGCCGACGGCCGGACATGCCGACTGGCTTGTATTCATCCTTCATCCTTCATCCTTCATCCTTCATCCTTCATCCCTCATCCTTCAGCCCTTCAGTCCGGCTACTTGCCACCGGCCGGTGGATCGTCATAATTGGGGCTGAGGGCCGGGCACGATGGCGATTACCTGTCCGCGCTGCGGCGCGGGTTTCGATGTCACGTTGTTCCAGTTCGGGCACGGCGTCCGGTGCGACTGCGGGGCCCGGGTCTCGCTGGAGGCCGGCCATCTTGTCTTGGACGCCGTCCGAGGAAAGGAGCGTGTCGCAATGGCTGAGGAAGAAATCGGCAGGATCTCCCACTACTTCAGCAAGGCCGGCGTCGCCGCCATCGAGATCACCCAGGGATTCCTGGCGGTCGGCGACACCATCCGCGTCAAAGGCCACACCAGCGATTTCACGCAGAAGGTGGACTCGATGCAGATCGACCGGCTGCCGGTCGAGAAGGCCGTCCCGGGGCAGTCGATCGGGATCAAGGTGGCCCAGCACGCCCGGGAGCACGACGTCGTCTACAAAGTCACGGAATGACCGGTCGAGTGGACCAGGAGGGCAGACATTCCTGTCTGCCACGGCAGGCAAGATGCCTGCCCTACTGGAACAACGTGCAGAGGACTTCGAGCAGGTGGACGGCGGCACTGGCGTCGCGCACGCCGTCGGGTTTGCCGTGCTGGCCCCATGCCGAGAGGGCGTGGCGCAGGTAGTGTTCCCGGGATTCGGTCAAGAGGGGATCGTCCAGCTCTTCGCACAACTGCGGCCAAAGCTCCTTGAGCTCCTCCAGGGCCGCCGCCTTTCCGGCGATCGAGTCGAAGACCAAGTCGTCCAGCCGCTCCAGCTTCTCCAAGACGGCGCGGTCGCCCAGATCGAGGTGCTCGCAGGGCGGGGGCGCGCCGCGTCGCCGAGTTGACGGCACCGCAGGCTTGCGGCGTTGGGGCCCGTGGGCCACGGTCCACCGCCGCGAGGATTGCGTCTGGGGCGCCGGGGCGATCGTCGCAGCGCCATCGTCGGCCGCATCGTCCCCACCGGCCGCGTCGTCCGCGTCGTCCCCTTGCAGGTCGGCTTCGGCAACGATCCGGAGCCCCTCGGTCTTCTCCTCGGCAACGGCCGCGATCTGGTCCGAGGGGTCGTCGTTGAGGGCCGACGCGTCGAGCTCCTCCAGCATCTGCAGGCCGAATGCCGGCAACTCGTGGAGGGAAATCTCGCCCGAGTGGACGGCCATCCGGCTCTCCAGAAACGAAAGCCGGCCGGAACGCAAGGCCCGAAGGATCAGGCGGGGCCAGCTTTCCACGGGGGCAAACCCCACGGGCGGGTCGCCGGAGAGTGCCAGCACCGCCACACTGTACAGGCGCTCGACGCGCCGCAGCTCATTGCGGTCCGCCGAGAGGGCCACGACCCGAAACGGTCGGCGCGACGAAAACTTCAACCCCGTCGAGAAGGAGAATTCGGAGCGGCACCCCGGCGGAAGGCAGTTGACCAGGCCGGCGATCACGTTTTCCGCGGGCGGCCCTCCGACGATCGCCAGGGTCACGGAGTCGAGGGCCGCCTGGACCAGGGTGGCCATCCATTCGGGGCCCGGGTTGGCGCAAAGCTGCGCCAAGAGGGCGGTATCCACGGCGGCCGCCCGGCCCGGCAGCCTCACCGGCTCCAGGCGCCGGGGGATCTCCTGGTAGACCTGAACGGATCCGTTGGCCACGGCAGCGCGCCAGAGGGCGAACGGATTGCCGGCGAACCGGGCGAGGACCTGCGGGGGCACGACCAGGCAGTGGGTATAGACCCGCGCGCCGCCTCGGCCGCTGTATTCCCAGCCGGCGGGAGTGGTACGGCTGACGCAGTGCCTGCCGCTGGGGAGAGGATGGGCGTTGAGGCTGGAGCCGCCCGCGTCCGAGTCGAACAGGGCGCCGTGCGACGGTCCCCATGCCGCCAGCTCGCGTACGTCGGCCTCGCGGATTCCGGGACTGGCCGCGACCACCTGGTAGCCGCTGGCGCGGTCGGTTTCCGCCGAGGTGAAGATGGCTTGTTCGATCCAGTCCATCGCAGTGCGCATTGCTGAAAGCTGATAACTGATGGCCGATAGCTGACGGCTATTTGGACCGCGACCGCTGGGCCTCGATCCGCTCCAGGAGCCACAGGAAGGGCTCGACGATCCCGACGGGCTCGACGCGCAGCGGCAAGTGGACCCGGCCGTCCCGCCGCGTCTGGCGCCATGCGCAGGCCCCGGCCACGCCGCTGGCGAAGAAGCGGTGAAAGGCGAAGCGCTCCTGGCAGAGCTGCCACAGCCGGCTGGCGTGCGACTTCGCGAACGCCCCCGGATCGGCGAGGCACTCCTCGCACTGGTCCGCCTTGGTGAAGATCAGCGCGACCGGGCGGCGGGACCAACCCGGCTTGCCGTCCTCGTTCAGCTCAACCAGGTAGCTGATCAGCTTCATGGCGAAGTACTCGTGGTCGCTGGACGCTTCCTGCAGTCCGACCGCGTCGACCAGAATCATGGCGCCGGCGCATTTCTTGAGATACGCGCTGATGACGTGGTAGCTCCGCGGATGCTCGACTTCCTCGAAAATGGCCTCGCCGGCCATGTCGGGGACGATCAGGTCCAGCGGGGCCTCGCGCCGGCTGCGGCGGAGCTGGCAGTGGACCCAGTTCCAGCGGTCCGGCTCGTTGGGGGTCTTTTGCGGGAACTGGCAGCGGGCCAGCGCCGACATCGTGCTTTGCTGGAGCGTGATGGAGAACGCTCCCCGGGCCATGAGCTGCACGCGCTCGGGCTGGCGCGAGAGCATGTCGATCAACATGCCGAGGAAGACGGTCTTGCCCACCGCGGTGGCGCCGACCGCGGCGACCATGCGGGGCTGGACCTTCTGGCTGGCGGCCTGGTGGGCAAGCGCCATCGGCGCCAGGCAGTGCCGGCAGTACTCCGCGTCGAAGATATTGTCCTCTTCGCAGACGTAGCACGGGATCGGCACCACGTACCGCGCCAGCCGGTACGATTCCAGGGGTACGATCATGTCGCGGCTCATGCCGGCACCTCCTCGGGCAAGCTGACCTGGATGGGCGCGGCCGCGGCGCCGTCCTCGGCGCTGCGGGCCAGGAGCAGGTCGCAGACTCCCACGGCGCAGCGGAAGCCGATGTTGTGTTTCCGGGCGATGACCGTCTCGCCGCTCTGGAACTGACAGGTCGCCTGGGTGTCGAAGTAGGTGTCGAAGGCCCCGCCGCGGATGCTCTTCAGGGGCGTCTCGAAAATCCATCCGGCTTCGGTGGCATCCGGGGGCGGGTAGCTCCCCCGCATCCATTCCCAGACGTTTCCGATCAACTGGTAGACCCCGCCGACGCTGACGCCGCCGGAAAACGCAGTGACCGAAACCGTCCCTTTGGGGCCGGACCCCCACAGGTTGGCGCGGGTGCGGTCCATGGTGTCGCCCCAGGGGTAGCGGCGCTGAGATCGTGAGCCCACGGCAAGACTCACCGGCCAACTGCCGGCCTTGACCCATTCGGCATCCGTGGGGAGCCGTTTTCCGACCCAGCGGGCGTAGGCCGTCGCCTCGCACCAGGAGACGCCGACGACCGGGTGGTCCTCTTGGGCGGGATCGTAGCAGCCTCCCTTCCAGACTCGCGGGCCGGGCTGCCCGGTCTGATCCACGAAGTCGAGCACGGCGGGCAACATCGCGCCGTCCCACAGGGCGGGATCGTTGTAGCCCCCCGCGGCAACGAACTCGTAGAATTGCCGGTTGGTCACTGGATAGCGGTCCAGGAAGAGCGGCTCGACGCGGACCACCCGGGGCGGCCGGGCCGCGAGCTCGCCGGACTGCGAAGCCCCGTCCTCCGGCCTTTCGTCCATCGGCCCCATAATCACTTCGCCCTCGGGCACCAACGCCGTCCCCTCGGACAAGGCATGGAGGGCCCGGTGGAACTGATCTTCGCTGAGGGTCCGGGCGATCTGCGGGCGCAGCAAGAGCGCGTATCGTCCTTGGGCCAACATGGTTTCGATGAGTCCGACGGGGTCGTTGGGGGCGGGTTTCCTCGCAGCCGCCGGGACCTGCTTGCGGACTTCCTCGTCCGGCAACGGGGGCGAAGCCTCGGGCTTTGCGCTCGGCGCCCGGCGGCGGGCCTGCGCCGCGCGGTGCAGCACGTAGACCAGGCCCACGGCCCCGGCCACGAAGACCGGCGGACGCCACCACACCGCCCAACCCAGCACCATGTCCAGCGCCGCCAGGAGTGCGGTGCTTCCCAGGATGACGTTGCGGCTCATCGTTCGCATAAAGGTTCTCACGCTTGTCCAGGATGATTCGGCCTCTTGGTCCGGGACGCCGGCAGCGCGCCGGGTCCGGAAAAGGAGCGGTCTTCGACCGCTCAGCCGGCGGCGGCGGCTTTTCTCCTTCGGGCAAGGTCCCGCTGCAGCATTTCGAATTGGGTGATCACGGAATCGAGCACGGGGTCCCCCCGGTCTTCATGCAAAGCGGCCTGCTGCCCGCCGGCCGGCAACGGCGCGGCGGTCTTCGCGGCACGCGCCTCGGCTGCCGACTGCGCGAGCTGGCGCTCCGCCATCGTCTCCAAGAGGCGCCGCATCCGCTTCAGCTCGTCGCTCCATCGCTCCCGCTCCTCGGACATCTGCCGCCCCTGCTGGGTCTGGATTTCCGAAAGCTCCGCAGCGCGCGAGCGGACGGTCTCCAATTCCCTTTCCAGCATCGCGCGTTCCTGCTCGAGCCCGGCCAGCTCCTTCTCCTTGCGTTGAATCTGCTCCTCGAGAGCGGGTTGAGGCTTCGCCCGTGCAGCCGGGGCTTGGGCGTCGCTCCACTGCTTGGCCACCTGCAACAACGCGTCCTGCACCTTCGTGAGCTCGGCGGTTGCCTCGCTCCATCGGCTCATCTGGGCGTCGGCGGCCGCAACCACCTCGTGCAGCGAGTCCCGCTCTTGTTGGAGCTCGGCGACGGCCCGGGAAACGATCTCTCCGTCGGCGTCCGGCGCCGCGGCGCGGGGCTCCGGTTGGCCGGCGGCCGCCTGGCCGGCCCGCTCGTGCTCGGTGCGCAGATCGGCCTCCCGTTGGCTCAGGCCGCAGCCTCGCGCCAGCAGGTCCTGCTCCGCGCGCGAGCGATCTGCCTCCCATGCCTTTTGGTGGTGGACGAAGTCGCCCAGGAGATCGCTCAACCGGGCGAACACGTCTTCCAGGAAGCGTCCCAGGTCCTCCTGGCCGGCCGCAATGCCGGCCAGCCAGTTGCCGGCGCTCTGCCAGGGATCGGTGGAGGCAACAGTAGCGGTGGCCACGGGGACTCGCATGACGAATAGGACGACGGTTGGCGTTGCGATCGGCGGCCGATTCCGCGCTCCGAAGACGCCGGGAGCGCACCTGGGCATGCCGGTCGCGACCCGGCCTGCCCCCGAAGACGAACGTCCGGGGAATCGACGCGTCGATGAAACCGCAGGTCCGGGAGGCCGATAGGGGATCCTATCGTCCACGAAAAGTCTAGGTCAGGTCTCCCGGCACGGCAAATCGAGAGGCCCAAGCACGCGAGGGCAAAACGAGCGCAAGGCGGGCGTCCCGCCGGAACTCCGGATCGCGACGTGCGACGAGGAGCAAGAACCCGCCTCGCCGGCCCGCGGCTGTCTCCTTCTGGAAACACGTTGCCGATTGGCGACAAGCGTGGAGGTGGCCTTTGCCGACAATTGCGGATGCACGTTCCCGGGAGCGCCGGCCTGCTATGCGGCCTTAGCGCATTGGGAAGGCAAGCCGGCCCTCGGCATCGCCGGCAGTTCCTCCGAGGGCTCGCGTTCTCCGGTCCGGGCGGTGTGAGGCGTCGGCTCCGGCTCCACGCGCCACATCCTCGTCACCTGGCCGTCGCCGGCCAGACAGTAGCCGATGCCCCGCCAGGTGATCCGCCGGCCGAACGTCGAGCCAAACAGCTCGATCCAGTTGGCCAGGCTCACCAGCGGACCGGCCCAGACCTCAAAACGCCTCTCGCCGCGAAGCTTGTCGTGAAACTGGGGGCAGTAGACGCGGACCAGATCCTGGCGGAATAGCCCTGCCAGGACGCCCAGACCGTACAGGAGGCCGGTCAGCCCCGCGGACAACCATGCCCAGGCACTCCCGGTTGCCAAGTGCCAGGCCAGCAACCCCAGGCTGGCCGCCAGGGGCAGAGTGCTGAGCGTGGTCAGCACCAGCGCCAACGCCCACCATCGCGGCAGGTAGAATCGCCCCATGAGATACTGCCGCCGCACAAAGGAGAACAATTGCGCCGGCGTCGTGTTGAGCGGAGACGTGACCATGCAGGCCGGCTCGAATACCACGCGAAGCCCCTCCCGGCGCAGCAACCCGCTCACGACCAGGTCGTCGCTGACCGTTCCCTTCCATGCGTGGCGCAATCCAAGCGACTCGAACAATTCCCGGCGCATCGCCCAGGAGCCGCCCCAAACCACCGTGGGCGAGTGCAGCCCGAAAAACGCCGCCACGCTCGTGTTGATGCTGTACAGCAGGCGGTTGGCCAGGGACGGCCGGGTGGGCACAAACCAGCGATACCCGGTCGAGGCGCCGACGCTGGGATCGTCCAACTGCGACACCAGCGCGCGAAGCCACTGCCGGCGCAAGCGGGCGTCGGAATCGGCAAACGCAAGGTACTGCACGCGGTCGGGAAGGTGGGCGGTGGCGACGCGGAGATTGTGGACCTTCTGACCGCACGCAACGGCCCGGCCCGCCACAAAAAGCTGCGACTGCACCTGGGGATGGGACGCCATCAGACGCCGGATGACCGGGACGATCGGGTCCTCCACGCTCTCCACGACGAAACGGACCTCGTAGTCGCCGTAGTTCTGGCAAAAGAGCGTCCGGAGGTTTTCCTCCACGTCCTCGTCCAGACCCCGGCACGGAACCACGATCGCGGCCGGGCCCTTCTCCGGATGACGCCGGACGTATCGCATCCGGCTCCGGGCGAAGCGGCGATGCTCCCAGGTCTGGAGGGCGACCAGTGCCCCCAGCACGACCGCAAGCCCCGTGAAGACCAGGTACAGGACTAGGAAGAAAGTGCCCATCCGTTGGCCGTTACCGACGCCGCGCGAATATACCCAAGTGGGGACATCCAAGACCCCACCATGGGCAGCAAGAATCCGATGGAGAACATACCCGGGGAGGCAAATCGGGTCAAGTGCAAAGGCCCCGGTTGGGTGTGGCAAAGCTGACCTGCTCGCCGATCTATTCGCGGATCAGGTCCCTGACCGTCATACCCGAAGGGATCATCGGCAGCACATGCTCTTGATAGGGTATGGCGACATCGAGCAAGAACGATCCGGGCGAGTCGATCATCTCCTGGATCGCCGCCCGCAGTTCCCCCTTCTGGGAGATGCTGCGGCCTGCCCAGCCAAAGCCCTTGGCGACGGCGATGAAATCGGGGTAGCGCTCCTCGGGTCCGATGCCGTTGCCCAAGCCAACCGCTTCGGGGTTGTCGATGGGCCCCAGGTAGGTGTGGGCCCGATTGGATGCGTGGAAACGGTCCTCCCACTGCACGACCATTCCCAGGTGCTGGTTGTTCAACAGCATTACTTTGACCGGGACCTTCTCGCAGTGGCAGGTGGCCATCTCCTGGACGTTCATCAGCAGGCTGCCGTCGCCGTCGATGTCGATGACCAGCTTATCGGGATGGGCCACCTTGGCGCCAACGGCCCCCGGAAGACCGAACCCCATGGTCCCCAGCCCCGAGCTGGAGATGAACCGCCTCGGCCGGCGGAACTTGTAGAACTGCGCGGTCCACATCTGGTGCTGGCCTACGCCGGTGGCGACGATCGCGTCGCGGTCCCGGGTCAGCTTCCAGAGTTCCTGGATGGCCCGCTGGGGCAAGATGCCGTCGAAGTCCTCGTCGAAACCGAACGGCTCGGTACGCTTCCACTCGTCGATCCGATTGAGCCAGTCGTCCAGCGGCTCGGCGGGCGGCTGGACGATCTTGTTCAGCTCGGTCAAGGCGTACTTCACGTCGCTGACGACCGCGATGTCGGCCCGCTTGATCTTGTTGATCTCTGAGGCGTCCACGTCGACGTGGACGATCCTGGCATGTTTGGCGAACTCGGCGACCTTGCCGGTCACGCGGTCGTCGAACCGGACGCCGAGGGCCAACAGCAGGTCGGCCTCGTTGACCGCGAAGTTGCCGTAGACGCTCCCGTGCATCCCCAGCATGTCCAGCGACAAGGGATGCTCGCCGGGAAACGCGCCGAGCCCCATGAGCGTGGTTGCCACGGGGATCCGCGTCTTGCCGACCAGGGCGTACAGATCCGCTGCTGCATCGGCGGCGATGATCCCGCCGCCGGCATAGATCACCGGCCGCTTCGACTTCCTGATGGCATCGGCGACGCTTTGGATCTCCTCGGGCCTGGCCTTGAGATGATCGACCCGGTAGCCGGGCAGGTCCATCGGGGCATCGTAGTTGGGGGTCGTTTGGGCAAACTGGAGATTCTTGGGAATATCAACAAGCACCGGTCCTTTTCGGCCGGTGGTCGCCAGGTGAAATGCCTCGCGCATGACTCGCGCCACGTCGTTCACGTCTGTGACCAGGTAATGGTGCTTGGTCACGCTGCGGCAGACCTCGACGATCGGCGTCTCCTGGAAGGCATCGGTGCCGATCACGGGCGTGCCGACCTGGCCGGTGATGGCAAGGATGGGGACGCTATCCAATTTGGCGTCGGCGATCGGGGTCACGAGATTCGTGGCCCCCGGGCCGCTGGTGGCCATGCAGACGCCGACCTTTCCGGTCGACCTGGCATACCCCTGGGCAGCGAAGCCACCCCCCTGTTCGTGGCGTGGGAGCACCACGCGGACCTTGTCGCGGAAGCGAGTGAGGGCCTGGTGGAGCGGCATGCTCGCCCCCCCAGGGTAAGCAAAAACCGTATCCACCCCGTGGTTCACCAGCGACTGAACCACGATGTCGGCCCCGCTTGTCGGTTGGGAGCCGATTGGACGGATGGGAGTTGCCGCTGGCTTACCGGTCGCTGTGGCCACTTCAGGTCACCTCGTCTCTACAGGGATCCTACACCACGGGGGTAACTGCTTTTGAGCA
>CAYGZI010000042.1:0-17540 GCA_964354245.1 uncultured Planctomycetaceae bacterium | reverse complement strand
TGGTACAATCACACAATCCCCGGTCGCGCAGCATTGAGAATCACGCTTGTTTTGGAGCTAGGGCGGGGATCAAGATCGACGTAGACGTCCATTTCCGGATCGTCCCAGCCTGCCCGCTTGCCGAACTGCTGGAGTTGGAACAGCCGCTCCTGTTCGGTCACCGGATCCTCTTCGAACAGCGATTTGAACCGCTCGTATACGTCGGCACTCACGAGCACGAACACCGCGCTCTCAGCGGGATCGCTGACCCGCACGGGGACTTCGCTGCTATGCACGACGTTGGCCCACTGGTCTTCGGTCAGTCGGATTCCCATATATTTACCCTCATCAGACCGATCTTACGTATTGCACCGCCACCCGTCAACGGGCCCTGCCACTACGGCACCTTCATCCCCAAGCTCTTGACCAAGAACGCCCACTGGTCGGCCGTCTCTGCGATCCGCATCGTGGTCGGCTTTCCGCCGCCGTGGCCGGCGCGGACGGTGATGCGGATCAGGACCGGGTTTGCGCACGATTGGGCCCGCTGGAGCGCGGCGGCGAACTTGAAGCTATGGCCCGGCACCACGCGGTCGTCCGTGTCGGCCGTGGTCGCGAGCGTGGGCGGGTAGCACGTGCCGGGCTTGATGCTGTGATAGGGCGAATACTTCAGGATGGCCTTGAATTCTTCGGGATTGTCGGAGGAGCCGTAGTCGTCCACCCATTGGCGCCCCTCGGTGAACTTCTGGAAGCGGAGCATGTCCATCACGCCCACGGCGGGCAGCGCGGCCCCGAACAGCTCCGGCCGCTGGGTCATCGCGGCTCCGACCAAGAGCCCGCCGTTGCTGCCGCCGTAGATGGCAAGCTTCTCAGGCCGCGTGTACTTGTTGTCGATGAGCCACTGAGCGGCGGCGATGAAGTCGTCGAAGACGTTTTGCTTCTGGAGCTTCGTGCCCGCCTTGTGCCAGGCCTCGCCGTATTCGCCGCCGCCGCGGAGGTTCGGCTGGGCGTAGACGCCGCCCATCTCCATCCATGCCACGCGGCCGATCGCAAACGTGGCCGTGAGCGAGATGTTGAACCCGCCGTAGCCGTAAAGGAGCGTCGGGTTCGAGCCGTCCAGGCGCAGGCCCTTCTTGTGGGAGATGAACATCGGGATGCGGGTCCCGTCCTTGCTGGGGTAGAAGACCTGCTTCACTTCGTAGTCGTCGGAGTTGAACTTCACCTCGGAACGGCGGAAGAGGTCGCTCTTGCCGGTGAGCATGTCGTAGCGGTAGATGCAGGGCGGCGTGGCGAAGCTGGAGAAGGTGTAGAAGGTCTCAGTGTCGGTCTGTTTGCCCTCGAAGCCGGTGGCCATGCCGATCCCCGGGAACTCGACCTCGCGCACCAGCCGGCCGTCCATGGTGTAGATCTTCACCTGCGGCTTGACGTCCTTCAGATACGAGGCAATGAACTGGCTGCAGACGAAGTCCACGTCGATCAGCGTCTCTTCGGCCTGCGGGATGAGTTCCTTCCAATGCTGCCGCTGCGGCTTGCGCAGGTCGATGGCCACGAGGCGCCGCCGCGGGGCGTCTACGTCGGTCTTGAAAAAGAGCACCGGGCCCTCGTTGCCCACGAAGGTGAACTCGCTGTCGAACCGGTCCACGAGCTCCAGCGGCATGGCGTAGGGCTCGGCGAGGTCCTTGACGGTGACGCGGTACTTCTCGTCCGTTCCCAGCCCGGTGATAATGACCAGGTAACGGCCGTCTTCCGTGACCGTGGGGTCGTACCACCATTCGGGATGCTCGGGCCGGAAGTAGACCAATACGTCGTCGGACTGCGGCGTGCCGACGCGGTGGTAGTAGAGCTTGTTGTTGAAGTTGAGCGACTGGAACTCGGTCCCCTTCTTGGGCTCCTCGTAGCGGGTGTAGAAGAAGCCCAAGCCGTCCTTGGTCCACGCGGCGCGGGTGAACTTGGTCCACTTGAGCTCGTCGGGCAGCAGGCGGCCGGACGCGATCTCCACGACGTGCCAGTTGCACCAGTCGGAGCCGGCCTCGGAGCGGCCGTAAGCGACGTAGCGGCCGTCGTCGCTGAAGCCCAGCCCCGCCAGGGCGACCGTGCCGTCCTTGGACCACTGGTTGGGATCGATGAGCACGCGGGGCTCGCCTGCGAGCGAATCCTGCACGTACAGCACGGACTGGTTCTGGAGCCCGTCGTTCTTGAAGAAATAGTACCTTCCGCCCTCCTTACGCGGCGAGGAGTATTGCGGGTAGTTCCACAATTCGGTCAGGCGGCGGAGGATTCGCTTGCGCTGGGGAATCGACTCCAGGTAGCGGAACGTGACCTTGTTCTCGGCGGCAACCCAGTCGCGGACTTCCTGCGAGCCGCGCACGTCCTGCTCGAGCCAGCGGTAGGGGTCGGCCACTTTGACCCCGTGGTACGTATCGACGTGATCCACGCGCCGCGTCGTGGGATACTCGATCTTCTCTGCGGCCAAAGCGGGGCCCGCACTGACGGTCAAACAAGCCAAGATCATTGCCACACAACAGAGCCGAAACATCATAGAGTCCTCCGCAATAGCGCCCCAACGACCGCACAATACGCTATCAGCCGTCAGCTATCTGCCATCAGCCGTCAGAAGCTGATAGCTGAAAGCTGATAGCCAAGTATACGCCCTGACCCATCGGCTGTGTACTTGTCGGCGCGGGGGGTGTAAAATCGGGGGCCCAGAGTAGCCCGGTCACTGCGTGGCCGGCAGGCAATGTAGCCCGGTCACTCCGTGACCGGGGGTGCGGGTCACGGAGTGACTCGCCTACATTGGATTGCCCGCCCACTTAGCCCGATAGAAAGGACGCCCCCCATGCCCAAGGTCCTTATGCCCATCGGCGACGCGACCGAAGCGCTCGACACCATGTACCCGTACTACCGCCTGCCGGAGGACGGCTTCGAGGTGGACGTGGCCGGCCCGGAAGCCAGGCTCTATCATACGGTCCTCCACGAGATCCCGCCCAATGCGGACCCGCCGTGGGACATCACCCAGGAGCGGCCGGGCTATCATATCAGGGCGACCGTTGCCTTCCGGGACGTGAAGCCGGAGGTCTATGCGGGCCTGTTCGTCTCCGGCGGCCGGGCCCCGGAGTATCTCCGCTACAACCAGGACCTGCTGCGGATCACGCGGCACTTCTTCGAGGCCCGGAAGCCGGTGGCCGTGGTCTGCCACGGGATAGAGATTCTCACGGCGGCCGACTGCATCCGCGGGCGGACCGTGACCACGGTGGCCAAGTGCGCAATGGACGCCCAGCAAGGCGGGGCCACCTACGTTGACCGCCCGGTCGTCGTGGACGGGAACCTTGTCAGCGCCCGGACGTGGAACGACAATACGCTGCTGTTGAAGCACTTCGTCCAGATGCTCAAAGCGGTATAAAGCCGCGACCGGCGGTCGCGACCTTATCGCGACCGCCGGTCGCGGCTTTATGAGGAGCACTTCCCATGCTGCACAGTCGCCGCAAGTTCCTGGCCGCTACAGCCGGTGCGCTGGCCGCCGGGGCCACGATTCCCTACGTCTTCACCGCCGATGCCGAAGAGCGGGCCAGGCCCAAGTCGAAGAACGACCGCTTCCGCATCGGGGCCGTCGGAATGCGCTACCAGGGCACGGTGATCGCCGAGAAGGCGACCGTCCACGGCGACATCGTGGCCATCTGCGACGTCGATCGCCAGATCGCCGAAAAGGCCCGAGCGCATTTCGGCGGCAAGGCCGCGATCTACGAAGACTACCGTAAGATGCTCGACCGGCCGGACATCGACGCGGTGACCATCGGTGCCCCCGATCATTGGCACGCGGCGATCACCGCGGCCGCCTGCCTGGCGGGCAAGGACGTGTATTGCGAGAAGCCGCTCACGCTGACCATCGACGAAGGCAAGCTGCTCGCACGCGTGGTCGAGCGAACGGGCCGCGTCGTGCAGGTCGGCTCGTGGCAGCGGAGCGACCACCGCTTCCGGCTGGCCTGCGAGATGGTCCGCTCCGGGCGGATCGGCAAGCTGAAGCGGGTCACGGTGGTCTTGAACAAGAATCCCCAGGGCGGGCCGTTCCGGGTCGAAGAGCCGCCGCCGCACTTGAACTGGGACCTTTGGCTCGGCCAGGCTCCGCTGGTGCCCTACATCAAGGAGCGGTGCCACTACACGTTCCGCTGGTGGTACGAGTACGCGGGCGGCGAGATGACGGACTGGGGAGCGCACCATCTCGACATTGCCCAGTGGGGGATCGGCGCGGACGAGTCCGGCCCGGTGGAAATCGAGGGAAAGGCCGAATTCCCGAACGTCCCCAACGGCTACAACGTTGCCACCTCGTTTTCCGCCCGGCTGATCTATGCCAACGGGGTCGAGCTGATGGTCGAGGATAGCGGGCGAAACGGCGTGACCTTCGAGGGGGATCAAGGCCGCATCTTCGTGAACCGGGGGACGATTGCCGGCAAGCCGGTGGATGCGCTGCGCGATGCCCCGCTTTCCCGCGAGCAGTTCAAGCTCTATGCCCACGACAATCTCGCCCGGCCGCCGCGCATGGGCAAGCTGGACTCGATCGTCAACCATATCGGTAACTTCTTCGACTGCGTGCGCGACCGGCGCCGCCCGATCTCGGACGTTGGGACCCAGCACCGCTCGGCCGGCGTGTGCCACCTGGCGAACATTTCCATGCGTCTGGGGCGGAAACTGAAGTGGGACCCGCAGAAGGAGCTTTTCGTGGGGGACGAAGAGGCGAACCGCTGGCTGAGCCGGGCGCAGCGGAAGCCGTACGAAGTGAAAGTAGACAGTAGACAGTAGTCAGTAGACGGTAGACGTGAAGCCGCCCGCGGCCCTGGAGCAGAGCCACCGGGCTACGGTCTGCTGCCACCTGGCGAACATCTCCTACCGCACGGGGCACAAGATCGTCTGGGACGGCGCCAAGGAGGCGATTCCCGACGACCCCGCCGCCTCCGAGCTCTTGAATCCGTCGCGGAGAAAGGGCTATGAGCTGCCCAACGGCTGACTCACTACGGTGTGACGCACTCCATTTCCCGCTGCCCCCTTTTTCAGTCGATATCAGTGATGTCCCCCTTTTTGGTCCTCCACGGGCGAGGAAGGCGCTTCGGGCGGCAGGTCGAGGGGCGCCATCGGGGGCTCAGCGGCGATTTGCTCGTCTCGCGCCGGGGTGCGTCTTCGTTTCGAACTCACAAAGTCGGTACACAGTAAAACGAGCGAGCCGACGACGAGGCATGCTCCCAAGAGCATCCAATTTTCCGCGCGGCGCTCGAGCAGAATGTCATCTTGGTTCCAAAGCCAAAGTCCAGCAAAGACAATCGCAAAGCCTGCCAGCAAGGAAATGCAGCCTACAAGCCTGACCCAAAAGCTGCCCCAATTGCGTTGGTCGGGCAACACAATCAACACGATGAGCCCGATTATCCCCGCCACGCCAGCCAACCCGACCCACTTTGAGTGTCCCTTTCCTTCGGCGTAATTCATACAGCCCCAGATGAAAACAGGCAGACTGAACAGAACAATGACAATGGCACGGATGTCCTCGGGCCCGAACAGAAACAATCCGGTCAACTGAATGACGAAGCCGATTCCCACGCCGATGTTTGCTTTCGTTTTCTTTTCCGGCAGCATAAGTTTTCCCCTTGTACAAGCCGCAGGTCAGGCACCCCGGTGCCTGACAACCTCAATCGATCGGACCGGAAAACGGGACATCACTGGTTATCGGGAACATGTCCCGCCGCGCAAATCATTAACGTGCTGCCATCCCCGCTCACGATGGGTGCCAGAACCACACCGCCCAGGCGGCGAGGTCGGCCGCACCCTTGGAGTCTCGGTCCTCATTATCCCATAACTATGTGCTGGAACAATACACAACAAGAGGGGGAAAGAAGGAACGTGATTCTTGCCAAGCCGGGGCCGAGAGGCAATAATCGCATTGGAGGTGCCTATGAATCTTACAAGCGAACAAGTACAGGCGATCCGGGAAGGGGCGCCTGTCCCCATCATCCCGCCGGAGGTGGGGGAGGAGTGCATCGTGCTGCGCAAAGATGCTTACGAGAAGATCAAGCACCTGCTCTACGATGACAGCGAGGCCGACACAACCCGGTTCTATCCCCTGGTCAGCGCGATCATGGCGGAAGACGACGCGGATGATCCTGCACTGGAAAGCTACCAGAAATACAAGCGATGATTGGGACGCTCTCGCGCGAGACGATGGACCACATCGACGCCTGTCTCATGGCTGCGCTCGACCTTCATTGATCGGCGTCAGCCGCACGTCGCGGAAGTGGATCTCGTCGCCTTCCGCCGTGAGGCAGATGGGGCCGGAGGTCACGTCGCAACGCGTGGCCTGGTTGACCACCTGGCCGTTGATCTTGAGCGTGACCGTCGGGCCGTCGGCGACGATCTCGTACTGGTTCCACTCGCCCGGCTTCTTGACGGCGTCATTGGTCCACCGCAAGTTGGTGAGTTTGCCGAAAGGGCTGCTCGGAACTACTTTGACACGCTCGGCAGGACCGCCGAGCTGGTAGCCGTCCAGGCCCCAGAAGTCGCCTTCGCTGCCGGCGTTGAGCTGGGCCTCCAGGCTCTTGGGCCAGATCTTGTGCTTGCCGGCCGTGCGGATCAGCACGCCGCCATTGCCGGGCTTCTTGCCGGGCGCAGTGCGCCACTGGAGCTTGAGGACGAAGTTGGCGTAGTTCTCACCACAAAGGCACAAAGGACACAAAGAGAATGCTCATTCCGACCCGACCTGGGCCATGATCTCCTCGGCGATGTTGAAGTTGGAGGAGACGTGCTGCACGTCGTCGTGGTCGTCCAGCCGGTTCAGCAGCTTGAGGATCTTGCGGGCGGCATCGGGGTCCGAGACGTCCACGGTGTTCTTGGGGATGCGGCTGATCTCGGAGACCTCGGGCTGGATCCCCGCCTTGGCCAGCGCCTGGGAGACGGCGTGGTAGACCTCCGTGCCGCAAAGGACCTCGAATTTGTCGCCGGCGCGGCGGACGTCGTCGGCCCCCGCTTCCAGGGCGAGCTCCATGAGCGTATCCTCATCCGCTTTGTCGGCCGGGATGAGGAAGAGCCCCTTCTTCTCAAACATCCAGGCCACGCAGCCCGCGCTGCCCAGCTTGCCGTCGGAGAGCTCGAAGACCTTGCGGATCTCCGAGGCCGTGCGGTTGCGGTTGTCGGTGACCACGTCGCAGAGGATCGCCACCCCGCCCGGGCCGTAGCCCTCGTAAAGGGTCTCTTCCGGGGCGGCGCCTTCGATCTCGCCGGTGCCGCGCTTGACGGC
Source organism: uncultured Planctomycetaceae bacterium (assembly GCA_964354245.1). Taxonomy (GTDB): domain Bacteria; phylum Planctomycetota; class Planctomycetia; order Pirellulales; family Thermoguttaceae; genus CAYGZI01. The sequence continues at coordinate 10,291 of CAYGZI010000042.1, read as the reverse complement.
CCGCTGGATGTTCTCCTTGGGCATGGAGACGGCCTTGGCGTCGTCGATGGCCAGCCGGAGGCGGGGGTTCATGTCGGGGTCGCCGCCGCCGATCCTCGCGGCGACGATGATGGCCTTGGAGAGCTTGCTCCAGAGCTTTCCGCGCTTGGCATCAATGAGGGCCTTCTTGTGCTTGATGCCGGCCCAATGGGAATGTCCTGCCATGAGTGTTTCTCTCGGAAAGCGGAAAGCGGAAAGCGGAAAGCTCAGCCGCCCGGGCCTCGCTATGAAATTGACTTGATCTTATCGCCTATCCTCTTGATTTTCTCGGGGTCGGGGTCCTTCTTGAATGCCTCGACGGCCCGGCGCCAGGCGTCCTTGGCCTTTTGGGGCTGGCTGAGCGCGCGGTAGGCGTCGCCGAGGTGGTCCAAGACCGTGGGGTCGGGCTCTTTGGCCGCGGCTTTCTCCAATTCGGGGAGGGCCTCCTGGAGGCGGCCCTTCTGGAAAAGGACCCAGCCCAGGCTGTCCCGGTACGCCGCGTTGTCCGGCTCTTTGTCCACGGCGATCCGGATCATGCGCAGGGCCCGGTCCAGGTGCTTCCCCTGCTCCGCCCACAGATAGCCCAGGTCGTTCAGCGCCCCAGGGTCGTCGGGGAACTCGTCGAGGACCTGCTGGAGCCAGTCGGTGGCCCGGGCGTTGTCCTTTTGGATGACGGCGATGTTGGACAGGCCCAAGCGGGCTTCGCGGAGCACCTCGCGGAGTTCCGTCGAAGTATAGTCGGAGGCGTGATTGCGGACCAGATCCTCGTAGGCCTTGGCGGATTCCGGGTAGCGCTTGCCGTGATACAGGATCCAGGCCACGCGGCTCTGATAGCCGGAGACGTTGTGCCTGGCTTGCGGGAGCTTGGCGGCCTTTCCGGCGGGCGGCCGGGCGGCAGCCAGCTCGGCGGCCTTGCGGGCAGCGGCCAGCGCTTCCTCCGTGCGGCCGGCCATCTCCAGCGCACCCGCCAGGTAGTAGTGGAACGTCGGATCGTCCGCGGGCAGGGCCTTCTGGTCGAGTCCCCGGCGATAGACCTCGACGGCGCGGGCGTGCTGCTCTCGCAGGGAGAGTCCCAGCCCCCAAGTCAAGAGGAGCCTGTCGGCCTGATCGGGCTTGGCCCGGATGGCCGCGTTGTAGAACTCGGCGGTGGCATCGTACTGCTTGGCCTCCAGCGCCAAGACCGCGGCCGCCAGCCGGGATTCGTAAGGGAAGCCCTTGGGGTCCGTCTTGAGCTCCGCGCGGGCGGCGGCCAAGGCCCCTTGGACCAGATCCTTGTCGTCGGCCAGGGCGCGGCCCTTCTCGGCCAGCGGCTCCAGCGCGCCCACGTGGCCGATCGCCTCGCCCAGCACTTTCAGCAGGGCATCGTAGCGTTTTGACTGCCGGTAGATCTGGATGAGATTCCGGCAGCCGGCGATGGAGGCCGACTTGCCGGTCAACTCCCGGTAAATGGCCTCGGCCTTATCGGCCTGCTTGGCCTCGATGTACTGCTCCCCCAGGAAGTGCCCCAGGAACGGGTTGTTGGGGTCAACGGCCCGCACGGCCTCCAGGCGCCCGATCAGCTCCTTCTCCTTGTGCAAGGTCTTCAACACGTCGCCCAGGAGCCGATAGGGCGCCAGCCCCTGGTCGGCCAATCGGGCGTCGAAGGCGGTTTGGAGCCGCTGGAGGGCCTTCTCGGGGTTGCCGGTGCGGGCGTCGATGCGGGCGAGCTGGTAGCTGAGGAGCCCTTGGTTCGGCGCGGCCCGATGGCCTTTCTCGAAGGCCGCAGCCGCCTCGGGGAGACGGCCGGCCAATAGAAAGGACTCGCCGAAGAGATTCCAGGTGAGCCCCGCCTCGCCGAAGATCGCCTTCTTGGCCTTCTCGCTGAGCCCGGACTGCTCGGGATGCTCCAGGGCATGGATGACCCGGGCGAATTGGTCCGCGGCCCGGTCGTACCTCTCCGTCAGATGGTACAGCCGGCCCATCTCCAGCCACAAGGGAACGTCGTCCGCGGCGGGCTTCGCGTCTTTCCGGGCTGCGTCGGCCTTCTCGTAAAGCCCCAGAGCCCCCGGCCAATCCCCGTTGTCGGTCAGATAGACGCCCAGGCGCTTCAGCAGCAGGGGATCTGCATCTTCCAGCTCGACGAGCTTCACGGCGTAGCGCACGGCCTCTCCGTTCCGATCGAGGTCGGCGGCAATCGCGACAATGGCCCGGGCGATTGCCGCCGACTGCGGATCGCAGCGAAAGGCCCGCTGGTACAATCGCAGGGCTTCGGTCAGATCCCGCTGTCGCTCCTGAAGCTGGGCGGGAGGCAACTTGTCCGCGAGCGAGCGCTCCCACCGCCGTTCGCGAAGCCTCGCCGCGGAGAAAAGGACCAGGGCCTCCGCGCGATCCCGGTCGCCTTCGGTGGGCGGTCTCTCGGGGACCAGCGGTTCCGGCTTGTCTTCGAGGATCAGCGGCCCGGGCGAAAGCGGCTGGGCAGAGGGGCTCGCCTCCGGCGGACGCGGCGTTGACTTGGCGGGCGAGGCCGAGCCAGCCGCACCCGAGGGCGGCAGGAGAACCGAGATTGCCAGCAGCCACGGCAGCAAGGATGGCAGGCGGCGGCACACGGAAGGCGTCCTGCAACGGGGTTGCACCATGGCGGGGAACGTCTTGGGGCTATCGCGGTTTGCGCTTGGAGAGCCCTTCGACGCCCGAGTCCTGCGGGCCGGCGTCGGGCTCGCTCTTCGGCTTGGCCGGATCGCCCGGTTTATTGGAGAAGGTCTTCTTCTTGGGCGCGGCGGGTTTGGCCTTGCCGGCCGAGAGGCCCTTATCGTCGGCGGGGTCCTCGCCGACGGCGGCCGGCTCCTGGGGGGCGGGTTGTGCAGGTCCCGTCGCCTCAACCGGCCCTTTCTTCTCGGCTGCCGGCTTCTTCTTCGATTTGGCCGGGGGTTCCTTAGCGGCCGGCGGCTCCGGGACCGATTCCCGGGCCCTCGTCCGCGGCTCTTCTTTGGCTTTCGCTTCCTCTTTGTCGTCCCGATGCTGCTGGCCCTTCTTGGCTTTCTCCTGGCGCACCGATCCGGGCCGGAGGGCGGAGGTCCCCGGGGCGAGCAGCCTCGCGTCGCGACGCCGGGGCAGCCGGTCCTTGATCTCCGGATTGATCTCCAGCAGGATTGCGTGTACCGAGGGCGTGAAAGGGCTGGCGACGAAGTCCGCTCCGAGCTGGTGCAGCAGGGAGCCGAATTCCACCCCGATGTTCTTCGGGATTGCCCGCTCCAGACCGGGAACCACCCCCGCGGCCGCGTCGCTCTCCTGGATCAGGCCGGTCAGCAGCAGCAATTGGAGCGTGCCGGAGTCGAGCGGGATCGAATGCCCGCCCAGGGCCACCTGGACCACGTAGGCCACGGCAAAGCGGCTGGTTCCGTCGGTCTTCTCCAGCCGTTCCACGGCGGGGCCGAGGTTCAACTTGCGGAGTTCTTCGAGGTCGAACGAGTAGGTTGCCTCGAAGAGGCTCTGCAGGATCCGCTTGACGTGGTGGGACGCGGAGGACGGCTCGGGCAGTCCGCCGACCACTTCCGACAACTCCCGCACGCTGCTGACGCGGATTTCATTCCAGTCGAAGAACGAGTGGACCAGCGCGGCAAAGGCATCTTCGGCCGCGGGATAGTGGGCGTTCTCCAACAGGCTGGCAAACAGCAGGTGCTCCAACACCGAGCGGCCGGCATCGGGGGCTACCGGATGATAGTACTTCTTGAGGATCTTATGGAGCCGGGTGAATTGGGCCGTTCGGCTTGGAAGTGCCATAGCGTCGATTGCCTCAATGCGATACGGCTGCTCAACGATCGTCGGCGGGTCCGGGCGCCTGGCCGGGCGCCGGCAGAGGAGAAGCATCCTCGCCTGCCGGAGGGCAGACATTCGCGTCTGCCGGAGGGCAGACATTCGTGTCTGCCGGGGGCTCGGGGAGGACCTCCTTCAAGATCCGGGCCACCTCGATCGACTTCTTGACTCCCTGATCCAGGAGGAACTCGATTCGCGGCGTGTAGCGGGCCTCAATGCGTTTGCCGAGCTTGCCCTGCAGAAACCCCGCCGCGCTGCGGAGCCCCTCCAGGCTCAGACGCTGCCTTTTCTCGTCGCCCATGACGGAAACGTGGACCTTGGCGTGGCGCAAGTCGGGGGAGACTTCCACGAAGGTGACGGTGACGTCGCGGATCCGCGGGTCGTTGAGCTCCGCCAGGACGGCCATGCCGACCACCTCGCGGACGATTTCGGCTGCTTTCAAGGCACGTCGGGACGACATGGGGGAGAAAGGATGAAGGATGAAGGATGAAGGATGAATGACGAACGGCCGATCGCTAACGCCATCCTCCACCGTCTTCTGCCTACTGCCTACTGCCTACGGCCTACTGCCTACTGCCTACTGCCTACTGCCTACTGCCTACTGCTGAAACGTGCGGCGGAATTCCTCGACCTTGTAGACTTCCAGGAGGTCGGCCTCCTTGACGTCGCCGAAGCCGCCGAGCTTGATCCCGCACTCCATCCCTTCGCGGACCTCGCGGGCGTCGTCCTTCTCGCGCTTGAGCGATTCGATTGGGTAGTCGCCGATGATGCGGCTGTCGCGGATGACGCGGGCGCGCCCGTCCCGCTGGATGGTGCCGGCCAGCACCCGGCAGCCGGCCACGGTGCCCACGCGGCTGATGTGGAAGACCCGCTGCACGAGGGCCCGGCCCAGCTCGGTCTCCCGCTTCTCCGGCTTGAGCATCCCTTCCAAGGCGGCCTTGAGGTCGCCGGTGACCTGGTAGATGATGTCGTAGCGGCGGATCTGCACGCCCAACTGCTCGGCCAGGACGCGGGCCTTCTCGTCCGGGACGACGCCGAAGGCGATGATGACCGCGTCGGAGGCGTCTGCGAGGTGGACGTCGGCTTCGGTCACGCCGCCGACGCTCGCCTGGAGGATTTCGATCTGCACCTCGGGATGGGCCAGCTTCGTGAGTTCCTTGCGGATGGCCTCGATCGAGCCGCGCACGTCGGCGCGGAGGATAATGTGCAGGGTCTGCCTCTCGGTCTTCTCGCCGAGGCGCTCGAAGAGGTTTTCGAGGGTAACGTGGGCGCGGGCCCCCGTGAGTTCCTGTTGCCGGCTCTTGACGGCCCGCTGCTGGGCAATGCGGCGGGCCTCGCCGACGTCGTCCAGGACGTAGAAGAGGTCGCCGGCGGCGGGGGCCTCGTCCAGGCCGGTCAGATCGACCGGCATGGAGGGGCCGGCCTCCTTGTGCCGCTTGCGCACATTGAGCGTGTCGTACATCGCCTTGACGCGGCCGAAGGCCGCGCCGCAGACGACCACGTCGCCGACCCGCAGCGTCCCTTTCTGCACGAGCACTTTGACGATCACGCCCCGCCCCTGCTGCACCTGCGCCTCCAAACAGACCCCCGTGGCCGGCCGATCGGGGTTGGCCTTGTAGTCGCGGAGTTCCGCCACGGTCAGGAGCGTTTCGAGCAGCTCGTCCATGCCCTGGCCCGTCACAGCGCTCGTCTGAACCACTTCCGTGTCCCCGCCCCACTGGCTCGGCAGGAGGTCATTGGCGGCCAGCTCTTGCAGGACCCGCTCCAGGTTGGTGCCCGGCAGGTCGATCTTGTTCAGCGCCACGACAATCGGCGCCCCCGCGGCGCGGGCATGGCTGATGGCTTCTTCGGTCTGGGGCATCACGCCGTCGTCGGCCGCCACCACCAGCACCACGATGTCGGTGCAGTGCGCCCCGCGGGCCCGCATTGCCGTGAACGCCTCGTGCCCGGGCGTGTCGACGAAGGCGATCGAGCGGCCGTTTTTCTCGATCCGGTAGGCGCGGATGTGCTGCGTGATCCCTCCCTTTTCGTGCGCCGCCACGTCCATTCCGAGGATCCGGTCCAAGAGCGACGTCTTGCCGTGGTCCACGTGACCGAGAAAGGTCACCACGGGGGGCCGGGGCTGAAGTTGCGCCGGGTCGTCCTGCCGATCCGCTTCCTGCAAGAGCTTCTCCTCCAACGAGACGGGCTGGCGCAAAACGACCTCGATCCCCAGTCCCAGCGCCAAGAGTTCGGCCACGTCGGGCTCGACGCCGGCGGTGATGGTGGACGGGATCCCCAGTTCCAGCAACTTGGCCATGACCCGGTTGACGGGCACGCCGACGGCCTCCGAAAAGCTGCGGACGTTACACGGCAGCTCCAAAACGACCCTGCCCTTGCGGGGTGCCGCAGTGCATGTGCCCGTGCGCCGCAGTCCACGCGGATGCCGGACGGCGGCCCGCGGCGCCTCTTCCTCCTCACCCCCGGGGCGGCCGGTCTTGGTGGCGGCGGCCCGCTTGCGCTTCAGTTGGCGCTGTTCGCGTCCGCCCAGGGTGGTGGGGCTGGCTTCCTCCTCTTCGACGACGGGCGCGGCGAATCGCCCGCGACGGCCGTGATCCTTTTCTTTCTCTTTTTCCTTTTCCCGCGGCGGAGCCGGCGCGGCATCGGCGGGGGCTTGCGGCGCTTCGCGGTCCGGCTCGGCGGGCTCCTTCGGAGACGCCTTCCGGGCAGCGAGCTTCTTCTCCGCCTGTTTGCGCAGATGCTCCGATAGCGGTTTGCTGGCCGCGCGGCTTGCCCGGATGGCATCCTGCGGGAGCTTGATGTCGGGCTTTTGCGGCGGAAGCTCGGCGGGCTTTGCGGGAGCGGCCGGCTGCTGAGCGGTCGGCATGGGCGCCAGTTTGATCGTGGGGGCGGCCCTCTCCGGCTTCTCGGGCTTTTCCGTCTTGCCCCCGGGTCTTCCCGCCTCTTCGCCGTCACCGGGAGGTTTCTTCGAGGGAGGAAGCCGCTCGGGCCGGCGCTCGAGGACCGGAACCTTCTTGGGAATCGTGCCTCCGGGGGCGAGGTAATCCTCTCGGCGGACCGCGCCTTGCTGCCCGTGGGCGAGCCCCGCTGCGGCGCCGATCCGGTCCGAGATTCCGCCCGAAGCCGATCCGGCGGAACCCGCGGCCCTGGCGCCCCGGGGAGCGCTCAAATGGGCCTTAATGGCCGCGACGTCCTCGTCCGACAAACTGGCCAGCGCCGAGCCCTTGCCGGCGATACCTATCTGGTTGCAGATATCGACCAGGGCCTTGTTCTCGAGCCTCAACTGCTTCGCTAAGGTGTAAATCCGAATAGCCAACGCGCGTGTCTCCCGCCCGTCCGTGTGCCACTGCTTGCCGCAAGGCAAGCAGCGCAGCTTGTGGTGAGTATTCACTGCCTCCAACGAAGCAGTGGCACACTCGCCGGAGGCGATTCCCATGAGATCGCCCCGGCACTAGACCGATCCCTCCACCTCGTTTCCCTCCACCTCGTTCTTCTGTTGGGCAGCCGGCTCCTCCGGGACCGACTCCGGCGCCCCCGCCTCCGGCAACGGCCCGGAAGCCGCCTCAACGGCCGACGGTCGGCCGGATTCCTCATCCCGCGTCTGGCCGTCTTGATGATTGCCCTCTGCATCGGCTTGGGCGGGCTCGGGCGCCTGGCCTTCCGCCACTACGGCCAGCTCTTGCGGCGCGCCCTCCTCCAGTTCTTGCGGAGCGCCCTCGTCCGGCTCCTGCGGCGCGGCTCCTTCCGGCTCTTGCGGGGAGGTCTCCTCGACCCGGCTCTGCTCGCGCTGGCGGCGACGTTCGACGGCAGCCGCCTTTTCCGCCTCCTCGGCCTTCTGCTCGGCCTGGGCGATAATCCGGCTCGCCTCTTCCCGGGTCAGGCCGCCCATCCGCGTCAAATCGTCCGGCTCGATTATCGAAAGGTCGTCGTAGGACAGGAATCCTTCGCCGACCAACCGCTCGGCCAACTCGTCGGCTACTCCCTCCAGGGCGCTGAATCCCGCCACCGCCTGATTGAGCTGCTCTTCCAGCTCCTCCCGAGTCATGATCTCGATGTCCCAGCCGCATAGCTTGCTGGCCAGACGCACGTTTTGCCCCCGGCGCCCGATGGCCAGGGAAAGCTGGTCCTCGCCCACCAGGACGATAGCCCGGCCGAGCATGGGGCAGAGAATCACCTCGTCCACCTCGGCCGGCTGCAAGGCGTTGGGGATCAACACCTGCATGTCGCCGCTGAAGCGGACGATGTCGATCCGCTCCATCCCCCCCAACTCGTCGACGATGTTCTTGATGCGGTTTCCGCGGACCCCCACGCACGCGCCGACGCAGTCGACCCGCGGGTCCGTGCTGCTGACGGCGATTTTCGTGCGGTAGCCCGGCTCGCGGGCCATCGCCTTGACCTCGATGATCCCGTCGCCGATTTCGGGAATCTCCTGCTCGAAGAGCCGCTGGACCAGGTGGGACCTCGTCCTGCTGAGCACGATTCTGACGCGGGACCCTTGTTTGCGCACGTCGCACACGGTGGCCCGGACGCGCTCGTTGGCGTGGTGGGTCTCGCCGGGGATCTGCTCGCTCTTGGGGAGGATGGCTTCGGCATTGGGCAGGGCGACGGTGGCCGCGCCGCCCTCGTAGCGCTGCACGATTCCCGTGACGAGCTGGTCCTTCTGCTCCATGTACTCGTCGAACAAGGCGTCGCGCTCCGCTTCGCGGATCTTCTGGATCATCACCTGCTTGGCGGTTTGGGCGGCGATCCGCTCGGAGATCTCCTGGGGGGCCAGGGGATCGCCGTTGTGAATTCCGGAGATGGACCCGTCCTCGCGGTTGATCGACATGGTGATGTCTTCCTCTTCCCCGTAGTGCCTCTTGGCGGCGGACACCAGCGCCGCCTCCATGGCCTGGAAGAGGATCTCCTTAGCGATGTTCTTTTCGCGGTGGATCGCATCCACGATCCGCAGCACTTCACTAGGGTTCATCACCGGTCGATTCCCCCTGTCCGGGGACCAGGTCCATTCATCGCGACAACCATCCCGCGGGCGCCGTCAGTAAAACTGCCCACTGAACGCGCTTCGTACAGCCCGCGCCGTCTTCAGACAACAACACCCACGCTCACCCCCTGCCCGTCAAAAAAGGGCAAAAGGTGGCCCAAAGCTCGTGCAACGCCACGACTTAGCGGGCTATGGGATCTAGTAAAGATACCGGGTGCGGGATGGGGTGTCAAGGTGTTCGGCGGTCCCGCCGGGCACGTTACATGCCATCCGACCGTTAGCGGGGTGAGCGGGGTGAGGGGGTGACGGGGCGACCCGGTGAGGGGGCGACCCGGTGAGGGGGTGACGGGGTGAAAGAGTGACGGGGTGAAATCGGCTCGCCGATCAGGTTCCGGCCCCAGACTCACCCCCTCACCCGTCAGTAGAGGCTCGGGACCGTCTCGGTCCAGCCGACCACGGGGACTTCAGGGGCCATCACCAGGACTTCGACGCGGCGGTTCTTCTGCCGCTCGGTCGCCGACAGGTTGGGGGCCACCGGTTGCTGGGCCCCAAACCCCATCATTCCGGTCCGTGCATCCGCCAGGCCCAAACGGCGAAGCTGATCGCAGACGGCAAGGGCGCGGTCGGCGCTGAGGTAGAAGTTGTTGGGGTACTTGTCCCGCGCCGGGCGGCGGGCGATTTGGCGGTCGTCGGTGTGGCCCACCACAAGGACCCGCAAGTCCTTGGCATCAGGCCCATTGAGGAACCGCACCAGGTCGCCCAGCGCCTTCTCCGCCCCGGGTTTGAGCTCGGCGGTGCCCGCGTCAAAGAGGATGTCGGTGTCCAGCTTGGTCGCCCCGGTCTGGGGATCGAAGCGGAGGGCCGGGAACTGGCGGGAGATGGCGGCCAGGCGCTGGGTGGTTTCCGGGCGGAGCGGCGCCCGGGACTGGACCACGCCGCGGAACTGCTCGTGGAGCCCCTCCCGCTCCAGCCGGTAATTGGCCAGTTGGCGGCGGTCCAGCGCGGACCGCTCGCTCAGCGAGGCCAACTCCTCTTCGGCACTCTGAAGCTGGTCCTCCACGCCGCGGGCGTGCGAGCGGAGATTCTCGACTTGGGTCAGGGCGGCCCGCTGCTGCTCGGCGAGGCCCCGATTCTGCTCCCGAAGCGCGGTCATCTCCGGCGTCGGCAGCCAGGAGCATCCGGAGACAAGAAACACCATCCCCGCGGCCAAACCGCAGGGGAGAGAAAAAGCGGCCCGCATGATTCGACTCCTTTCGAATCGTTGCCGAGGCACGTTACTTGGGGACGATCAGGTCCATCAACTGGCTGTTGACCGTGTACGGTCCGCCCCAGCTCCACATGTTCCGCATCAGGTCGTAGGCCATCATGCCGCCGAGAATGAGGATCAGAGTGCAGACGGATAAGGCAAGGATGTTCAAACCGGTGTAGGGGGCCTCCTGGAACGCCTCGGTCACGGGCGCAGCGACGGAAGCCGCTTCGGCCAGTCCGGGCTGGGCCGCC
>CAYGZI010000041.1:0-17713 GCA_964354245.1 uncultured Planctomycetaceae bacterium | reverse complement strand
AGAGGTAGGTGGTAGGTGGCATGTGGTAGGTGGGGAGCGACACCCTACATGCCACCTACCACCTACACGATTACAATGAGCAACCTCCTGGACCTCCAGCAAGCGACCGGCGGCACGTCGCGCTCGCCTCAAGGCGACGCGAGCGGGCTGGCGACCCAGCCCCTCGGGCCCGTGGTGACGGACAGCCGCCGCGTCGAGCCCGGAAGCGTCTTCTGGGCCCTTGCCGGCGCGCGCTGCGACGGCGGCGATTTCGCCGAAGAAGCGTTTGCCCGGGGTGCAGTCGGTGTGGTCGTCGGCCGGGCCGTGGATCCGCCGGCGAGTTGTTGGGTGCTCCAGGTCCCGGACACGCTGCACGCCCTGTGGCAATGGGCCGCCTGGAAGCGGCAGCAGTTCCGCGGCACGGTCATCGCGGTGACGGGCAGCGTGGGAAAGACCACCACGCGGCAGATGATCCACACCGTGCTCAAGAGCCGGCTTCGCGGCACGGCCAGCCCGCGGAACTACAACAACCGCGTGGGCCTGCCGCTGAGCATGTTCCAGATGGAGCCGGAGCACGACTACGCGGTGCTGGAATTGGGGGCGTCCGGGCGCGGCGAGATTGCCGCCATGGCCGAGTTGTGCGGCCCGAAGATCGGGGTGATCACGGAGATTGCCGACGCCCACCTGGGGACTTTCGGGGGGCGCTCGCAGATCGCCGAGTCCAAGGCGGAACTCCTGGCCGCCGTGCCTCGCGACGGCCGCGCGGTGCTCGGCGACAATCCCCGGCTGCGGCGCATGGCGCAATGGTGCAAGGCGCCCGTCACGTGGGTCGGGCGCGGGCCCGAGTGCGGAGTGACCGCCACGGACGTTCGCTTCCGACAAGGAAGACTGACGTTCCGCGTGGGCGAATGTCCGTTTTCCATGCCGGTGTGGGGGCGCCACCACCTCCTCTCGGCCTTGATTGCGGTGGAGGTCGGCCGCTTGCTGGGGATCGGGCTGGAGGAAGCCGCGGGGGCCTTGAGCCGCTTCGACGGCGTGCCGATGCGATGCGAGGTCATCGAGGCCCGCGGCGCGACCATCATCAACGACGCCTACAACGCCAGCCCCACGGCGATGCGGGCGGCCTTGGAGCTATTGCGCGATTTCGAGACCTCGGGCCGGCGGATCGTGGTTTGCGGCGACATGGCCGAGCTGGGCGGCGACGCACCCTTGCTGCACTCCCAGATGGGCAGCCAGGTGGTAACGCTTTGCGGAGCGGACGTATTGATTGCCTGCGGCGAGTACGCGGGCCACGTTGTGGCGGCGGCCCGGGCGGCCGGAATGCCCCATGCCCATGCGATCCCGTGCCGGGCGCCGGAGGACGCGCTGCCGTTCCTGGGGCAAGCGATCCTTCCGGGCGACGTGGTGCTGGTGAAAGGCTCGCGGGTGCTGGCGATGGAACGGATTGTGGACGCCTTGCACAGTTACCCGCGGAGAAGGAGTGCGTAAGAGAGGGTTCAGGGTTCAGGGTTCAGGAAGAAGGAGTCCACCCTGAACCCTGCACCCTGAACCCTAAACCCTGACAACCAAACCATTCGAAAACTCCACCGTCTGTGTTGGGCTTGCGGGAACCCGACACGGCCCTCCCTCCTGGGGTAGGAGCATCAAGCTTGCCGGCAAATTGCGGCTTCTGGGTCGGCCGCTGCTGGCAAGTGCTTCTCGGTGGAGTTTAGGACTGGGCGCTGGGGCGGCATTTGTTCGCCGCCCCGGCTGCCCAGGGATACTGTATTCTCCATGCTCCTCTGGCTCTTGCAGCACCTGACCGGCGCCGGTACCGAAGGCGCCTCGGTCCATCCCGCCCTGCTGGACAAGATCACCTTTCGCGCCGCGCTGGCAGCCCTGGTGAGCTTTGTCTTGGCGCTGGCCCTGGGGCCGCGGCTGATCGCGTGGCTGCGGACCCGCTTCCACGAGCCCATCGCCAGCGATTCGCCCCACCTGGTCGAACTCCACCGCCACAAACAATCTACGCCCACGATGGGCGGACTGTTCGTGGTGATCGGGCTGGTCGCCGGCCTCGCGCTTCTTGCCGACCCTGCCAACGGGTACGTGCAGGCCGGGCTGCTGGCGGCGGTCGGGCTGGGGGCCGTGGGCGCGATCGACGACCTCGCCAAGCTCCGCAGCCGCAAGACGGGGATCTCGCCGCGGGCCAAGCTCGCCGGACAGGTCCTTGTGGCGACCGCGGCGGCGATCCTCGTCTACCGGGAGCAAGCCATGCTGCCGGACGATTTCCCTTTGCGGCTGCCGATGACCGGCCTCTCCTGGCCGCTGGGCGCGTGGTTCATCCCGCTGGCGGTGCTGGTGATCGTCGGATCGTCCAACGCCGTGAACCTGGCCGACGGTCTGGACGGGCTGGCCGCCGGATGCCTGTTGTTTGCCGTCGGAGCGATGGGCGTCTTGGTCTATGTGGCGGGACACGCGGAGCTGGCCGAGTATCTGCACGTCCCCAGGATTGCCGGCGTGGGCGAGCTCACCGTCCTGGCCGCCGCCATGATCGGCGGCGTGCTCGGCTTCCTGTGGTTCAACTGCCACCCGGCCCAGGTGTTCCTGGGCGATACGGGGTCGCTGCCGCTGGGCGGGCTGTTGGGCCTGTTGGCCGTGGCCTGTCGCCAGGAGATGCTCCTGGTCCTGATCGGCGGCGTGTTTGTCGCCGAGGCGGCAAGCGTGATCCTCCAGGTTGGTTACTACAAGTGGCGCCGCCAGAGGATCTTCCGCTGCGCCCCTCTGCACCACCACTTTCAATTTCAGGGCTGGCCCGAGAGCCGGATCGTGGTCCGCTTCTGGATCGCCTCGGCCCTCTGCGCCCTGATCGGCCTGGCGACGCTGAAACTGAACGGGTGAGGGGGGCGGGAAACAAACGATGAATGCTGAATGATGAATGATGATCCTCCGAGGCTTCTCCGTATCGCTGACCGTCATCGTTCATCGTTCATCATTCATCATTCAGCATTGGTGTTCGCCGGTGGCGGCACCGCCGGGCACTTATTTCCCGGCTTGGCGGTGGCGCGGCACTTGGCTGCCGAGATGTCGGGCCTGCCGATTACTTTCGCCGGGTCGGGCCGGCCGTGGGAGCGCCGCGAGGTCGAGGCGGCGGGGTTTGCCTACCTTGCGATCCGGTGCCGGCCTTCCCCGCGCCGGCTTGGCGGAGTCATTCCCTTTCTGCTGGACAACTGGGCCGGCTTCTGGGCGGCCGATCGCTTCCTGCGCACGCACCGGGTCCGCGTCGTGGTCGGACTGGGAGGCTATGCCAGCGTGCCGATGGCCTGGGCGGCCGTGCGGCGAGGGATCCCTCTGGTCTTGTTGGAGCAGAACGCGCTGCCTGGGCGGGCCACACGATACCTGGCCCGGGCAGCGGCGCTGATCTGCACCTCGTTTGCCGAGGCCTCGCGGCACTTGGCCAAGGCCCGATGCCCGGTCTGCGTCACCGGGAATCCGATCCGCGAGGGATTCACGCTGCGAGCGCCAGTAGGACCGGCGTCTCGCCGGTCCCAACGCGCCGGCTGTCCGGCGGACGGGCAAGACGCCTGTCCTACTACGCACGGCATCGCTCTGCTGAGCCCGAGTCGCCGAACGCACCGCCAACTGCTCATCCTCGGCGGCAGCGGGGGGGCGCAGACGCTCAACGAGACCGTGCCTCGGGCACTCCAGCGCGTGCGGCCGCTCTTGGCGGGCTGGAGGATCGTCCACCAGACCGGGGAGCGGGACTTTCGACGGACCCGGGAACTCTATAGCGCCCTTCGCATTGAGGCCGCGGTGGTCCCGTTTGTCTCCGAGGTGCCGGGCGTAGGGCGGCAGGAAGGACTCCCCGCGCTGCGGGACCAGACAGGAATGTCTGGCCTCCTGGCCGAAAGCGACCTGGCGGTGTGCCGTGCCGGCGGCACGACCTTGGCCGAGTTGGCGGCGGCCGCAGTGCCGGCGATCCTCGTGCCCTATCCTCACGCCGCGGACGACCACCAGCGCAAAAACGCCGAGGCGTTCGCCGCGGCCGGCGGATGCCTGATCGTTGACCAGCGCGAGTATCCCGAGTCGCTGGAATGCCGTTTGGCCGACGCAATTGGGACGCTGGTGTCCGATCCGGCGAGGCGATCTGCGATGGCAGACGCCGTCTATCGGCTCGCACGGCCCAGTGCCGCGGCCGACGTGGCCGACCGGATCCTCGCCATCGCCGGACGTGTGCCACTGCTTCGCCAGAAGCAGTGCGGGTGACAAGCCGTTGGCACTGCTTGCCTTACGGCAAGCAGTGGCACACTCGCAGCCACGGCTTCCGTTGACAGCAGTGCGGCCTGAGCGCTATGATCGCGGCGTGGCCAAGGAACTTCCTCGGGACTGGATTTGCCGTGCGGGTGCGAGGCGCCGGGCCCACCTGGTGGGCATTGCCGGCGCGGGGATGCGGTCGCTAACGCGGGTGCTCTTGGGATGGGGATGGAAGCTCAGCGGGTCGGATTTGGATTGCTCCTCGCTCCGCTTCTTGAAGGTCCGACACGTCAAGGTCTGCGAGGGACACGCGGCCGATCACTTGCCCGACGACGCCGACGTACTGATCGCCAGCGACGCCGTCCCGGCCGACAATCCCGAACGGCGCCGGGCCGCGGAGCTGGGCATTCCCGTGCTGAGCTACTTCCAGGCCCTCGGCCGGATCCTGTCCACGCGGCGCGGCGTGGCCATCGCCGGGACCCACGGGAAATCGACCACCGCGGCGATGCTCGCAGCCGTGCTAACCCACGCGGGACGCGACGCCACGGCGATCTACGGGGCGGCCCCCTTGGGCCAGGATTGCGGCGGGCTGCCGGGCAAGAGCCTGCTCACGGTGGTCGAGGCCTGCGAATACCGGGCCAACTTCCTCCACCTGCGCCCTCGTCAGGCGGCCATCCTGGGGATCGAGCCCGACCACTTCGATTACTATCGGTCCCCAGAACACCTGGAGAAGGCGTTTCGCCGGTTCGCCGAGCGGATCCCGGCGGACGGGCTGCTGGTGGCGCGGAAGGAGTGCCCCGTCACGCAGCGGATCATCGAGGGGCTGAAGTGCCGGGTGGTGACTTTCGGCTGGACCCCTTCGGCCAACTGGTCGGCAAGGAACCTCCGCCACCGCAAGGGCCGGTACAGTTTCTCGATTCACGCCCGCAGAAAACACTTGTGCGACGTGTCGTTGCAGGTGCCCGGCGAGCATAACGTGCTGAACGCCCTGGCGGCAGCCGCGCTGGCCCGCGAGACCTCTTTCCTGGACGGGGACCAGATCGCCTTTGGCTTGGGGCGGTTTGCCGGCCTTCGCCGACGCCTGGAATCGGTGGGGACCTGGCGGGGCACCACGCTGATCGACGACTATGCACACCACCCCACAGAGGTGGCCGCGGGGCTGGAAACGATCCGCCAAATGAACCCGGGCCGGCGATTGTGGTGCGTCTTCCAGCCGCACCAAGCCTCCCGGACCGCGCACCTGCTGGACGAACTGGCAGAGAGCCTGAAAAATGCCGACAAGGTGATAGTCGCCGAGGTCTACCGGGCCCGGGAGCCGGACCCCAAGGCCGGGGAAGTGACCGCCTGCGATCTGGCCCGAAAGGTCCGGGCGGGCGGCGCGGAGGCCGTTGCGGCCCAGGCGACGGGTTTGATCGTCGGACTCCTGGCGAGCCGGTTGCGGCCCGGCGACGTATTGGTCACTATGGGAGCGGGGGACATTAGGAAGGTCTGCGATGGGCTTCTTGAACGGACTGGAAAAGATCGTGCGGCGGGATGAGCCGCTGGCCATGCACACCTGGTTCCAACTGGGGGGGCCGGCCGAGTACTTCGCCGAACCGGCCAACCCCGAGGAACTCATCGCCCTGGTCGGGCGATGCCACGAGGAAGAGGTCCCGATGCGTATCCTCGGGCGCGGCTCGAACATCCTCGTGCGCGACGAAGGCGTTCCCGGCACGGTGATCCGGCTGTCGGCCGCTGCCTTCTGCGAGATCGCGGTACAGAAGGACACAATCGTCGCCGGAGGGGGGGCCAAGCTGGGCCGCATCGTGACGACCGCGGTTCACCAGGGGCTGTCGGGCCTGGAAGCCTTGGTGGCCATCCCCGGCACACTCGGCGGGGCCCTGCACGGCAATGCCGGCACGCACGGCGGCGACATCGGCCAGTGGACCACGCGCGTCACCGTGGTCACGCCCGCGGGCGAAATCCTCGAAAAGCCCCGCGAGGACCTGGAGTTTGCCTATCGCGAGAGCAGTCTCGATGAGCCCGTGATCCTCAGTGCTCAATTGGACCTGGAGCGGGACGACCCCCGCGAGCTGGCCCGCCGCTTGCAGAAACAATGGATCGTGCGCAAGGCCAGCCAGCCCATGGGCCACCAATGCGCGGGCTGCGTCTTCAAGAACCCGCGGGGCGCGTCGGCCGGGGACCTGATCGAGCGGGCCGGGCTGAAAGGGACTCGGATCGGCGGGGCGGTGGTGAGCGACCGCCATGCGAACTTCATCGTCGCCGAGCCCGAGGCGAGCAGTCAGGATGTGCTGCGCCTGATCGATCTGGTGCGGAGCCAGGTCCACGAGCGTGTGGGGATCGAGCTGGAGTTGGAGTTGGAGATCTGGTAGGTGGCGGGCGGTAGGTGGCATATGGGAGGTGGGAAGAGGAGTCCCCCGCAGAGGCGGCCGGTGGTGCCGCCGGCGCTGGCCAAGACGGTCGGCTGGCTGGTGGGACCGGGCCGGACCGTGAGCCTGCTGGTGCTGGTGCTCGCCGCGCTGGGCGGCGGCTGGTATCTGATCTGGCGCGCCGTCGGGCCCGGCGTGCTCTCTTCCGAGGACTATCGGCTGACCGCGGACGGCGTCGAGATCACCCCGGTCCCGGAGTGGATCCACAAGCAGGATCGGGACATCTGCCGGGAGGTGTTCCGCGATGCCAGCCTCGACGGCGGTCGCCTGTCGATCCACGATCGCAGCCTGGCGGAGAAGATCCGCGGCGCGTTTGCCTTGAACCCTTGGGTGGCGAAGGTCAATGAGGTGCGGAAGTATTACCCCGCCCGCGTCAAGGTGGATCTCGTCTATCGCCGGCCGGTCTGCGTCGTCGAGGTCGGCAGCGAGCGCCTGCCGGTGGACCGGGACGGGGTGCTGCTGCCCCGCGAGGACCTTTCGACGACCGAGGCGGCCCGGTTCCCGCGGCTGGTGCGGATCGACGGACTAACGAGCACGCTGGTGGGCCAGCGATGGAACGATCCCCGCGTGGCAGGGGCGGCCGAAATCGCCGATGCGTTTGGGCCGGCCTGGGAGAAGCTCGGGCTGGAGGTGATTGTCCCGTTGTACGCGGCTGGGACGGACCGGGTCCAGGACTGCTCCTACGAGTTGGCTACGCGCGGCGGGACGCGGATACTCTGGGGCCGGGCCCCGAGCAGCGCGTTTCCGGGAGAATCGACGCCTGCGGAGAAAGTGGGCAGGCTGCAGGAGTACCAAAAAGAGCACGGGACGCTGGAAGGGACGTCGGGAGCCCAGGAACTGGACCTGACCAGGGCAGGGTCGATCGAGAGGCGGTAACGGGTTATCAGGGCTCGGATCGCGCCCTCTTTCCCGCTGGCTCCTCCAGGGCGAGGTCCTTGAGTTCCTCGCGGACGATCTGGTAGTTTCGGGGGGCCTCTACGCCGATCCGGACGGTGTTCTGACTAACCCGGACCACCGTGATCTGGATGTCATCCCCGATCAGGATCCTCTCGCCAACCTTCCTGGAGAGCACGAGCATGGCTAAACCCCTGATCCGAGAAACCCCCTGTATCGCCTGGAATCGCCAGGCTCACGATGACCTGCCGTCGCATGGGCAGCATCGGCCGACAATCCTCCAATATGCTAGCAAGGATAGCAGTGCTCGCGCCCGTGTGCAAGAGGGGGTCGGAGGTCTTTTTCCGTGTCGGCGGTTGTTACGCCTACCACAAGGGCAGTCGGTCGCCGCCGACATGGAAAAAGACTCCCGACCCCTTGCCCCGTCCGCCACGGCTTCGCACTCGCTCCTGACCCTTGACAGCGGGGGGGGCTTTCAGTCACCTTAGCGGTGCATTGGATCTCTACGGCGACGCACCACAGTAGGACGGATCGGCAATCCTGTAGGACGGATTGGAAATCCGTCCTACAAAGTGTCGGATTGGCAATCCGTCCTACAGGACGCGGGCACATGGAACAGTACGGCAACGGACCATCCACCGGCCTCGACCAGACCGCATCGGGCAAGATCCTCACCGGATTGACGCCCGAAGACCTTTCCATGAGCCCGGAGGACAAGGCCGTCCTGGTGCGCCTGGCGGAGCGGGTGGCGGGGATTGCGGCGGGATCGCGCATGGCGGAGGTCCGCGAGCTTTGGCGCCGGGTCAACACCCTCCAGAAGACCCGTCCGGCCGTCTTCTGCGACCCGGAAAACGGCTGGAACGAGATCGTCACCGAGGCCCAAATGGAGTGCCGCGGCAAGCTCGCCCGACGCTGGGAGATGGACGTCCGCAAGGAGATATTCTGGGGCGAGGAGATGGCCGACGACAAGCCCGTCGAGCCGCTGTTCGACGTGCCGTATACGGTCGGCCCGGACGACTGGGGACTCGCCCCGGTCTACCACAAGTCCGAGACGCTGGGGTCCTTCGTCTGGGACGCCCCGATCCGCGACTACAAGACCGAGCAGAAGAAGGTCCACGCCCCGGAGTTCGAGATCGACTGGGAGACCACTCGCGGGACGCTGCAGATCGCGCGGGACGTATTCGACGGGATCCTGACCGTTCGCCTCAAGGGCGCCTGGTGGTGGTCGCTGGGACTGACGCGACAGGCCGCGATGCTGCGGGGGCTCAACACCATCATGCTCGATTTTGTCGACCACCCGGACGAGCTGAAGGAGTTGCTTGCCATCGTCTCCCGCGGCTACTTGGCAAAACTCGACTACTTGGAGGCCGAAGGGCTCTTAAGCCTCAACAACGACGGCACGTACGTCGGCTCCGGGGGCTACGGGTTCACCGACGAGCTGCCGCAGAAGGACTTCGGCGGCAAGGTCCGCTGCTGCGACCTGTGGGGCTTCACCGAGAGTCAGGAGACGGTACACGTCTCCCCGGCCATGTACGAAGAGTTCGTCTTCCCGCACGAGAAGCCGATCATGGAGCGGTTTGGGCTGACCTGTTACGGGTGCTGCGAGCCGCTCCACGGGCGGTGGCCGGCGGTGAAGCGGCATCACGGGCTGCGGCGGGTGTCGTGCTCCCCCTGGGCGAACCTGGAGAAGATGGCCGAATACCTGGAGGACGAGTACGTCTTGTCCATGAAGCCGAACCCGGCGGCCTTGGCCGTGCCGAAGATCGACGAGCAGGCGATCCGCAGTGAGCTTCGCCGGGCGCTGGACGCCACCAAGGGATGCGTCGTGGAGATCATCATGAAGGACAACCACACCATCGGCTGCCGTCCGGAGAACGTGATCCAGTGGTGCCGGATGGCGAAGGAGGAGGCACAGAGGTAGGGATGAAGGATGAGGGATGAGGGATGAAGTCGTTTAGCCGCCGCGCTTGCGCGGCGCGTGTCTGGAAACCCGCAATCGGAGCGGCCCATGAAACTCGGTCTAGATTCCTATTCCACCCGGAACTCGGGACTCGACCCGGTCGGCGTTGTGGAGTTTGCCGCCGGGCTGGGCCTTGCGGGCGTGCTGTTCGAGCTTTCGCCCTTCCGGTCGCTGGGCGATGACGCACTCGCCGCCATCCGCCGCACGGCCCAAGAGCGCGGGATGTACGTCCACCTCGGCATGGGCTCGATTTTCCACTGGCATCCCATGGCGACGCAGGGCCGCGAGCTGTTGGCCGACGCCGGATACGATACCAACGTCTCCGAGGCCCGGATCGTCATCCACCACCTCGACGTGGCCCGGAAACTCGGCTCTCCGATCCTCCGCTGCGTAGCCGGCAACCTCTTCACCCGGGACGAGGGCCACGACATGACCGCCCTGGCCGACCGGGCGGTCGCCATCCTGCGCGAGGCGTGCAAGGCGGCCGAGGACATGGGCCTGAGGATCGCCATGGAGAACCACGCCGATTTCACGGTGCGGGAGCTGGCTTCGATCCTGGCGCGGGTCAACAGCCCCGCGTTCGGCTTTACGGTGGACTGTGCGAACCTGGCGTTCGATCTGGACGACCCGCTGCGGTTGGCCGACATCATGGCCCCGTTTGCCCTGACCACGCACTTCAAGAATTACCGGATCATCCGGACCCGAAGCGGGCTGGCCCTGGAGAACTGCCCGGTGGGGGACGGGGACATCGACGTAGCCGCCATCGCCCGGCTGCTGAGGCAGCGCAATCCCGAAATCAACCTGAACATCGAGGTCCACTCGCAGTTTGCCCCGTTCAAGCTGAACGTCCTGGAGGAAGGCTTTTTCAAGCGGCATCCTGCGCCGCCGGGAGACGGGCTGGCGTGGTACTTGAAGAAATCGTGGGAGAAACCCATCGCGGCTTCCGAGCCGGCTAATCTGCCGGACGGACCGGAGTCCTGGAAGCTGGAGCGGGAGCACGTCGAGGCGTCCGCACGGTGGGCAAAGGAGAGACTGGCTGACGTTCTCGGCGGGTGAGAAGGTGACAAGGTGAGGGGGTGACGGGGTGACAAGGTGAGGGGGTGACAAGGTGACGGGGTGACACGATTAGAGTGAGAAATGAGAAGTGAGAAATGAAAAGTGCAAATTGGCCAGCGGACCTTCGGTTCGCACTTTGCATTTCTCACTTCTCATTTCTCATTCTTCATTTCCTACGGCCTCGCCCCTTCACCGCGCCACCCGTCACCCCCCCCCCCCCCCCCACCACCCTTAAACCAGGAGCCCAACCATGACCATCAAACAACCTGGCCCTGACCCGCGAAGGGTGCTCCGCATCGGGTTGCTCGGGTGCGGCTTCATGGGCAAGTGCCACACCAATGCCTACAAGAAGATGCCCTACATCTATCCGGAGGCCAACCTGCTGCCGCGGCTCTCGCTCCTGTGCGACAAGGACGAGAAGAAGGTCGAGCGCGAGGCCCTCCGCTACGGCTACGAGCGCTGCTGCACCGACTGGAAGGAGCTGGCGGCGGATCCCGAGGTGGACGTGGTGGACAACTGCGGGCCCGACCCGGTCCATCCGGACCCCTGCATCGCGGCCCTCGAGAACGGCAAGCACGTGATCTGCGAGAAGCCGATGGCCATTTCCGTGGCCGATGCCCGGCGCATGCGCGATGCCGCAGCAACGGCGCGCGGCCGCGCCGTGTGTACCTTCAACTACCGCTTCTTTCCGGCGGTGCGGTTGGCCAAGGACCTGATCGCCTCGGGCAAGCTGGGGACGATCTATCACGTGCGGATTCACTACTTGCAGATGGCCGGCCACGATCCTTCCACGCCGCGGGACAAGGCCTGGTACTCGGCCTGGCCCAGCTCGGGCGGGCTCCAGGGGATCGGCAGCCACGCCATCGACCAGTGCCGCTTCCTGGTCGGCGAGATCAAGAGCGTCTCGGCCCTGGTGCGGACGTTCAACAAGGACCGGGCCGTGCCTTCGGCGGGCGACCCGAGCGTCGTCTCCGATGAGGGGACGGCGGCCGTGCTGGATTTCGACGGCGGGGCGATGGGAGTGTTGGAGTCTTCGGTGGTCTCCACGGGCCGCAAGAACTACCTCTGCTGGGAAATCAATGGTTCCAAAGGCTCGCTCCGGTGGGACCTGGAGCACCCGAACAGCCTGTTTGCCTGCACGGCGGGCGGGGCCGACAACGCCCTGTTCGGCTTTACCGAGATCTCGGTCACGGAGAGCTTTCACCCCTACGCCGGCGCGTGGTGGCCGTCGGGGCACAACATCGGCTGGGAGCACTGCCACATCATCGAGAAGTTTCACTTCCTCGACGCCGTGGCCAACAACAAGCCCAGCCCCTACAATGCCACGTTTGAAGACGGCTACCGCGTGGCCGTGGTCATCGACGCCATGCGCAAGTCGAGCCAGTCGGGCCAGCGGGTGGCGATCGGCTACTAGTGTAGTGATTCAGAGTTGCGGGGATTTGTGAGAATGCGTCCTAGCCGCGGTTGTCATGCTCCCCCATACGAGGTAGAATCGAGTGGCAGGCAGTAGCCCGCGTTGCCCAGCCTGCGCACATAAACCCGTCTTGCGGACACTGTCTGCGGCCAATAGATGTGTTGGTCCAACAAATCCGTCGTATGAAGAAGACCATACGATTCCTGAAGGTCGTCGCATTACTCGCTACGGTGGGGCTTGTGGCGCTGTTCGTGCTCCGCTGGAAGCTGGACGACTTTGGTGATCCCTTGTTGAACGCAGCCTACTCGGGCAACGTCAAGAAGGTTGCACAATTGCTGGAAGCCGGTGAGGACCCGAACAAGTGTGATTCTTATTGCAACACTCCCCTGACTCTCGCTGCACATACGGATCAAGCCGAGATCGCCGCGATGCTCATTGCGCATGGAGCGAACCTGTCGATCGCAGACGATTCAGGTATGACACCGCTTCATTGCGCTGCCTACAAAGGCAATGTCGCTGTAGCAACGGTACTCCTCGATCACGGCTCCGCCGTGAACACCACAGATCGGTGGTACGGATTCAGCCCGCTGTCGGAAGCGGTTCGAACAGGGCCATGCGCGATGGTCAACCTCCTTATCGACCACGGAGCAGATGTGAAGCATCGTGACCGACTGGGATGGCAGCCGATTCACGGCGTGCTGCGATCCAGCGGTTTGAGTGGCGAGGAACGCCTTGCCATCGCGGCCATACTGCTTGAACATGGGGCCGATCCGAATGCACCTAACGGTCGCGAGGAACCTGACAGTCATGTGGGTTATCGTCCCCCAGGCAACCCCAACCAGGGTGACAGCCCACTCGCTATCGCACAGAGCAACGGCTTCATCGACATTGTAGAACTGTTGAAGAAGTATGGGGCGAAGGAAGACAAGGTGATGTCCGATGCCGAGCCCCCTCGTTGACTTGGATCGAAGACAACGTTTAGAGGACCAAACCAATACCTACGACCAACACCGCATGGCGGCAATGTTCGACTGCGCCGACTCGCCTTCGACGACCGCCATGCGAACCGTTGAATCCCCATCTGATTAAATCACTACACTAGTGGCGTGCCCCCACCTTGAAGGGGACCAGCCCACGCGTGAAATCTTCCCCCGGGGCTTTACAGTACGCGGCGGGGCTCGTTACCATGACCGTTTTGACCGACGAAACGAACCGGCTTGACGGGAGGGATCCATGCCCGATCTGAAAGAACTTTACGACGCCATTCTAACCGGCAATGCCAGGAAAGCGGAGGCCGTGACCAAGGAAGCCCTGGAGGCCGGGACCGACGCCACGGAGCTGCTCGGCAAGTATATGATTCCGGCCATGGACGAGGTCGGAAAGCGGTTCGAGTGCAACGAGTACTTCGTGCCGGAGCTGCTGATTGCCGCCCGGGCCATGAAGACCGCCCTGCAACTGCTCACGCCCAAGCTGGCGGCTGCCGGGGCCAAGGCGGTCGGCCGCGTGGTGATCGGCACCGTCCAGGGCGACTTGCACGACATCGGTAAGAACCTGGTTGCCTCGATGCTCGAAGGCAGCGGGTTTGAGGTCGTTGACTTGGGCGTGGACGTTTCCCCACAAAAGTTCGTCGAAGCCGCGATGGAGGCGGACGGCACGATCGTGGGCCTCTCCGCCCTGTTGACCACCACGATGACCCAAATGAAGGCGGTCATCGAGGCCCTGAAGAAGGCCGGCGTCCGCGACAAGGTCAAGGTGATCATCGGCGGCGCCCCGATCACCCAGCAGTATGCCGACGAGATCGGGGCCGACGGGTATAACGACAACGCCAGCGGCGCGGTCAGCATCGCCCGGAAGCTCGTCGGCGCAGGGGCTTGACCACCGTGCGCCGCTGCTCGGCAGAAGCTATCAGCCATCAGTTCTCAGCCCTCAGCCATCAGCAAGCCGAAAGCTGAGGGCTGATAGCTGATTGCCGCGTTTTGCCAAGCCTTCCCGGGCCGACACGGCCCGGCTCTGAACCCTGAACCCTGAACCCTGAACCCTTCCCCGTGCCAATCCCCGGCCTGACCATCATCGGCGAGTCGATCAATGATTCGGTCCCCTCGACCGGGAAGCTCTACGAGGCGGGCGACCTCGGCGGCATCGTCGAGCTGGCCCGGTTCCAGGATGAGAAAGGGGCGGGCTGCATTGACGTCAACGTGGGCCTGCGTCCGCCCGAGTTCATGGCCGATCTGGTGGAGCGGATCCAGCAGGCAACTGCCAAGCCGCTGGCCATCGACACGCCGGACCCGGAGATCGCCCGGGCCGGCCTGGCGGCATACAGCCCTGCCCGCGCCGGCGGCAACAAGCCGCTCTTGAACTCCATCTCGGCGCTGCGGGTGGGCATGTTCGAGCTTTACGCGGTGCAGCCTTTCCGGCCGATCCTGTTGATTTCCGAGCGGATGGAGGATGGCCGCTCGCGCCCCTGCCGCACCGCCGAGGAGACCTACGAGGCGGCCAGGTTTCTCCTGGCTGCGGCGCAGCGGACCGGCGGCGGCATCCCGAACGATGACCTGATCTTCGACCCCGGCATTGCCCCTCTGGGCAGCGACATAGACGGCAATTTGAGACGCCTGCTGGCGGCCCTGGAGCGGATCCACAACGACCCGGATTTCGCGGGGGTCCATGCGTCGGTCGGGCTGAGCAACTTCACCGTGATGCTCCCGTCCAAGCGGCGCGACGGGTCGCCGGTCAAAGGCCCGCTGGAAAGCGCATTTCTCACCAAGGCCATGCCGCTGGGGCTGGACATGGTGATCGGCTCGGTGAAGCGAGACTACGAGCTGCTCCCGCCCGACCACCCAGCCGTGCAGTGCGTCGAAGACTGCATCCGCACGGGCGGCTTCGAGTCGCTCCTGCGGGTCCGGGAGTTCTACTCGTAAGGCGGACCCCAAGCCATCGTCGGCTGTCTTTGGAGGGAAGGCGATCTTCCCGGGCCCGCCGAAGGTGGTATAATCAAGGAGGAGACGCAGATATGGCCGACGAAGTAATGGAGGTTTGGGGACGCGTCAAAGAGTGGCCCGGCTGGATGCGGCAGTCGCTCGCGTCCAGAATCGTCCACTCTTTGGAGACCGGTCGCCCCCCGGGCCCCAAGACGCTTGCCGATCTGGTTGGACTGATTGCGGACGACCAGCCACCGCCCACCGACGAGGAAGTTGAGCAGATTCTGGAAGAGGAGCGTCTCAGGAAGTACGGCTGATGCGGGTGCTGCTCGACGCCAACATAGTCCTGGACGTGCTCCTGGATCGCATTCCGTGGCAGGAAGAAGCAACGGCTATCTTCGAGGCGGCTCGACAGTCGCGGTTGAGAGCCGCTGTGACATCGCTGACGCTGGCAAACGTTTACTACGTCGCGCGGCGGCGGGTCGGCTCCCAACAGGCCCGTAATGCCGTCGCGGATTGCATGGAGTCGGTCTGGGTCCTGCCAGTCGATCGGAGCACTCTGGAGGCAGCCCTTGCATCCCCGGGGCCGGACCTCGAGGACAGTATCCAGATCGCGGCAGCGGTGGGGACACGTCGGAGGTGAGTAGAATGGACGGATTGATTGCGGAACTTGCTGCCGCCGCACCCGTGATTACCGACGGCGCCTGGGGCACGCAGCTTCAGCAGCGGGGGCTGCCGGTCGGCGCGTGTCCGGACGCGTGGAATCTCGTCGAGCCGCAGAAGGTCCAGGCGGTGGCCCGGTCCTACGTCGAGGCCGGCAGCCGGATCATCCTGACCAACACCTTCGGCGCAAGCCGCCTGATGCTCGCCCGGCACGACCTGGCCGACAAGGTGGCCGCGATCAATCGCGCCGGCGTGGAAATCTCGCGTCAGGCAGCCGGCGATCGCGCCCGGGTGTTCGCCTCGATGGGCCCCAGCGGCGTCATGCTCATGATGGGCCGGACCACCCCGGATGAGGTTCAGGATGCCTTTGCCGAGCAGGCCGAGGCCCTGGCCGACGCCGGGGCCGATGCGATCGTGCTGGAGACGTTCTCCGACCCGATGGAAATCGTCCTGGCCATCGCGGCCGTGCGCGAGACCGGGCTGCCCGTGGTCGCCTGCCTGACGTTCGACTCCGGCAAGGACCACGACCGCACGCTGATGGGCACCACGCCCGAGCAGGTTGCCCAGAAGTTGACCGAAGCCGGAGCCGACTGTGTAGGCTCGAATTGCGGCCAGGGGATCGAAGGGTTTGTGAAGATCGCTCGCCGGCTTCGTTCGGCCACCGACCGGCCGCTCTGGATCAAGCCCAATGCCGGACTGCCACAGGTTCGCGACGGCAAGGCCGTCTACACCCAGACGCCGGAGCAATTCGCCGACATCGTGCCGGCCCTCATCGAAGCCGGGGCGAGCTTCGTCGGCGGCTGCTGCGGCACCTCGCCCGAGTTCATCGCCGCGATCGGAAAAGTGCTTCGGAAGAACCACGGATAGCACGGATAACACGGATGAGTTGAGAGAGGTCGAGTCTCCGTGGCTCTTTTTATCCGTGATATCCGTGTTATCCGTGGTTCTCTTGTCAGTCCGCAAATCGGAACCATACGGTGAACTCCCGCGAGCGCGTCCTCTGTGCTTTGAATCACCAAGAGCCTGACCGCGTGCCGATCGACTTTGGCGGCACGCGCCAGTCGGGCATCGCCGCCTCGACGTACCACAAGCTGAAACAGCTTCTTGGCGTACGCACGCCGACGCGGGTCTATGATGTCTATCAAATGCTCGCCGAAGTAGAGCGGCCGGTGATGGAACGCTTCGGGGCGGACGCGATTGGCTTGAATCGGCCCGCGGTCGCCTTCGGCATACGCAACGAGGGCTGGAAGCCGTGGCGTCTGTTCGACGGCACGCCGGTCGAGGTGCCCGGCGGGTTCAACCCCGTGACCGACGCGAAGGGCGACCTGCTACTGTTCGCCCACGACGGCGAGCCCATCGCGCGAATGCCCAAGGGCGGATTCTACTTCGACCGGCTCGACAAGTACCCCGGGGCGGCCCATGCCAATCCGGAGAAGCTCGACCTGCCGCTTCTTTCGACCGAGGAGTGCGACCATCTGCACGCCCAGGCCGAGGCGTACTATCAGAACACGGACCTGGCCATCATTGCCGCGATGGGGCCGCCGTATGAACTTTTCTTCGGACTGGGCACCGGCGATTTCCAGGCGTGGATGATTACGCTGGCGACCGAGCCGGATTATGTGGAGGCCCTCTACGGGCGCCTGGCCGATGCGTGGCTGGAAAACCTGCGGAGGTTCACGGCGGCGATGGGCGACCGCGTGCAGATCCTTCAGTTCAACGACGACCTGGGCACCCAGGACGCCCCGTTTCTCTCGATCCGCATGTTCCGCCAGCGCATCATGCCGCACTACAAGCGCGGGCTGGATTGGATTCACCGGAACACGCGTATGAAGGTCTTCATGCACAACGACGGGGCGATCTTCGACTTCGTCCCCACCCTGATCGAGATGGGCGTGGACATCCTCAACCCGGTGCAAACCACGGCCGTGGGCATGGACCCTGCGAGGCTCAAACGCGAGTTCGGCGACCGGATCGTCTTCTGGGGCGCTGCCTGCGACTGCCAGCACACGCTCCCCTTCGGCACGCCGGAGCAGGTTGCCCGCGAGGTCGAAGAAACCATCCGGATCTTCGCCCCCGGGGGCGGCTACGTGTTCGCATCGGTCCACAACATCCAGGCGTGCGTGCCGCCGGAGAACGTGATCGCGATGTTCGACGCGGCGCGGGGCGGGGGATT
>CAYGZI010000040.1:0-17734 GCA_964354245.1 uncultured Planctomycetaceae bacterium | reverse complement strand
GATGGCCTGCGGCTCCTGTCCGCCGCGCAGCACGCCCGAGCGGAACCGCTCCCGCCCGTCGGCCGACACGCTGAAGACGACCGACCCCCGCTTCCCCTCGGTCCGCACGTTGTTGTCCGCGCCGATCGACGCCGCCAACCGCACCATCGGCTGCGGCGACGTGACGCGGATGTGCCCAATGCTGTGCATGCCGAGGCCGCGCTGAAAGGGCTTTGTGCCGATCTTCATCGGCGTCTTGATGACCGAGCGGTTGATCTCCAGCTCCTCGAAGTCCTGTCGCAACAGTTGGAGGACCGGTTCCTTGGCGGGCGCGGAGGCCGCGGCAGGCGGATACGGCACGTTGAGGACCTGCTCAATCCAAGCCAACCCGCCGCCGGCGTCTTCCCCGCCAGCCAGTGCCCTCCCGGCGAGCAGGAGGACAAGCCAGACAGTCCACGCCACTGCTCGTAAGCAGTTCGCCATAAAACGGTCTTCTCCCCTTGCGTCAGCGAGTTCGCGGTCACTCAGACTTCCGAAGTCTTGAAGACTTCGGAAGTCATTCGTTCGTCCTACGAATCGACGGATTGGAAATCCGTCCTACTACTTCTTCCGCGAGTACTCGATGGTCATCATCAGGGCCTCTTTGCCGTCCGCGCCGACGATGAACATCTGGAACGTGTGGTGGTCCTTGTCCTTCATCTTGAGGACCGATTTGAACGTCGCCGGCTTGCCGTCCGGGCCCTTGCCCTTGGCCGTCTGGGTCGAGGTTTTGGATGCCTCGTTGTAGTCGCCCTCGAAGAACATGGGGGCGGTGCTCATCGAATCGACCCAGACGCTGACGTACTTCTTCTTGTCCACGTCGTAGCCGTCCAGGCTGTGGCCGTGAAACTCCATGCCGCCCCTGTCCATCTTGAAGTCGCTCACCATCCACAGGCCGCCGCAGGCCATTTTTCCGGTGGCGGTCCCCTTCATCTCCGGCCCTGCGGGGCCTTTGACGACCGCGTCCCAGGTTCCTTCGCCTTGTTTGATCAATTCGTGCTGCGGCCCGGGCTTGGGGAGCGTCTGGCCATAGGCGCCCAACGTGCTCGAGCCGACAACGGCGACCGCCAGACAGGCAACAAACAACCAGGAAAGCTTCATGACACGACTCCTCGTTAGATCAAAGGGTAGTGAAAACGGACTTCGCCAGCGGGCCTCCATTGTCCCGCGGCCAACGGCCGCGTGCAAGCGGCCCGCCCTCTGCCAAACGGACCGGCCGCCCTCTCCTGGCCCCGCAGGATGACTCCCACGCCCCTTCTTGTATAATGGGGCCAACGTTTCCCGCAACGATGGTCCCCGAGGAGTCGAAGATGCAGGTCTTCCGGTCGCCTTTGAGCCTGATGCCGGCCGTTTTGCTGTCGTTCGCCGTCGGTGCGCCGGCAGAAGAACCGGCGGCGGTCTCGTGGCCTGCGTGGCTCCCCGAGGCGCCTTCCTTGCCGAAGCCCGCCAGCGAGGTGGTCCGGGTCGGAAACGTCGAGGCGCTCTTTCAGGCCGTCGAGAAGGCCAAGCCGGGAAGCACGATTATGGTGGAAGACGGCCACTACCTGCTGCCGCGGACCCTGAACCTGCACACCGACAACCTCACGCTCCGCGGCGCATCCGGCGACCCGCAAAAGGTCGTCCTCGACGGCGCCAAGAGCCAGCACGGCGAGCTGGTCGCCGTGACCGGCTGCTCCGGCGTGACCATCGCCGATCTGACGATCCAGAACATCCGCCACAACGGGTTCAAGCTCAACGCCGACAAGCTCGCCCAGCGCGTGACGATCTACCATTGCGTCGTCCACAACGTCTGGCAGCGGGGCGTGAAATCGCCGTTCGTGCCCGACGACCCGCAAGAGCGGTTTCATCCCCGCGGCGTCCGCATCCAGTACTGCCTCTTCTACAACGACCGGCCCAAGCAGTTCTCCGACGACCCGACCGACACGCCGCAGACCTTCGGCGGCAACTACGTGGGCGGGATCGACGCCATGTCCTGCCGCGCGTGGACCATCAGCGACAACGTGTTTGTGGGCATCCGTGGACGGACCGGCTCGGCCCGCGGGGCCGTCTTCCTCTGGCAGGACAGCCGCGACTGCGTGGTCGAGCGGAACGTAATCATCGACTGCGACAGCGGCATCTGCCTGGGCAACAGCTCGCGCAGCCGGTTTCCGATCCACTGCACCGGCTGCACCGTGCGGAACAACTTTGTCACCCGGGCCCCGGAGAACGGCATCCTGGCCGACTACACGCGCGACTGCAAAATCCTGCACAACACGATCCACGACCCGACCAGCCGGCTTCAGCGCCTTATCCGCCTGGTCCACGACAACGAGGGCCTGGTGGTGGCCAACAACCTCTTGAGCGGACCGCCGATGCGGATCGAGACGCAGAGCAAGGTCCAGTTCCGCGGGAACGCAATCGTCAAGAACATGACCGAGACGTTCGTCGATGCGGCGGGAGGGAATCTGCACCTCAGAAGCGGTCCCGCCGCTGCGGCACTTGCCGTGGATCGCCTGCCCGAAGTTCCCGAGGACATCGACCGTCAGGCCCGCGGGCTACGAACGACCCTCGGTGCGGACGAGCCCTGACGTCAATCGCCGCGCAGTGTGCCACTGCTTCGCAGAAGCAGTGCCCGCCCGGGTTTCGCTGCACTGCTTGCCTTGCGGCGGGCAGTGGCACACGGTCGTCAGAGATGCGGGCTAGCGGACCCTTGCGTGGCCGTGATAGAGCCGTGATAATCAGACATGACGACCCAGAGGGGTAAAGGACGGGGCCTCGGGGGGATCGTGCGATGCGCAGACGCCGGTGGTTGATTGTCGGCGGATTGACCGTCCTCGCAGCGGGCGTTTTCTTCGCCTACTGGTTCGACCTGATCCCGCTGCTGGAGGTCGAGGACGGCGATTTCCCGATGCAGCCAGTGTCCGCAATCACCGAGTGCGATCGTTCGAAAATCCAGTACCTGGCCCAGGGCAAGCGGGTCTGGTGGAAGGCCGCGCCCGACAAGGACGTGGTATGGGTTGCGAAGGACACCCATTGGAAGACGCTGCCAGACAAGGACGTGAAGCACTATCCGAAGCTGGTGTCGAGCCGGGCGCTCTACGGGGCCGTGGAATTCGGCAAGAGCCCCGTAGAGCCGGGCGTGGGGATGAGGTTCTGCTTCGTGCTCGATGAATCGGCCGGCACCGGCAAGGGCTTCGACCGGCTCTACTTCGACGCCAATCGCGATCTCGACCTGACCAACGACCCGGTGCTCCAGCCGATGGAGAATCCCCCAACTCCGTCTGACCTGATGGGCGGTTGGGGCCAGTCGATCATTTTTCGGCCTCTGAGCATTCCTTTCGATTTCGGGCCGGAGTACGGCAGGCGGCCCGTGGAGGTTTTGCCGCGGTTCCACTGGGGCGACGACCGCCTTTCAATGTACTTCGTGGCGACGGAGGCCCGAAAGGGGAGAATCCAGATCGGACGCCGCAGGTACAGCGCCGTGTTGGCCCAACAGTATCAGCTTACCGGCCGGTACGACAATCCGTACACGGCGCTCTACTTGACGGCGGCCCGAGGCGGGCCTACCTGGCAACACTGGTTGGGCGCAGACGAGATTTCTTCGTTCCGGCTGGTCGATGGCCGCTTCTATACGATCTGCGCTACGCCGACCGGCGATACGCTGATGGTCCGCCGGTATCGCGGCGACGTCGGGGTGCTGCGGCTCGATCGTGGCGCCCGCCAGATTGAGGGCCTCTCGATCCGCGGCTCGCTGCGGTCAAAGGCGGCAATTGTGCCCGTCGGCAAGGGTGCGTACTGGTCGGGGTATCCCGATCCGGTGGAGGACTGCGAACTGCCGGTCGGCGATTACCACCCGGAATTCCTGGTCATCCGCTACGGCGGCCTCCAGATGGTCCTCTCCAACAACTACCACGTGGACGGCAAGCGCCAAGGTGCAATGAACCGCCAAGCCGGTACCTTCAAGGCGCCGGTCTACGGGATCAAGATTCGGAAGGACCAGCCGTATCTGTTCGATTTCTCCAACAAGCCCGACGTGATGTTCGCCAGCCCTGCCAAGGAGCAGGCGTTCCACCGCGGCGACGAGGTGGCGATCTACGCGGTGCTGATCGACCCGGTACTCAACACGATGATCCGCGAGCTGGACGACACGTCGCGCAAAGAGCCCCCTAGGACCGATTCTGCCGGCCGCCCGGAAACCGGCCCCGAGCGGGACCTCTCGCTCGCTCCGGTGGTCGCTATCACCGACTCCTCCGGCAAGAAGGTCTCCGAGGGCAAGATGCCCTTTGGCTGAGACGGCACTTGCGGGTACTCGTGGCGAGTGCCGAAGGATCTTAAGCTGCCGGGCAAAAACGAGACGTACATCATCACGGTGACCTACGACACGCTGGAGCTCTACGGCAAGGTCGTGGGATCGCGCAAGTTCACGATTGCAGCCGACTAGCAGGCGGCGTCATGCTAAAGCATAACCTACTTGCCTTTACGGCTCTTGTGGTGTTCCTGGCCATTGCCGTCTGTGCCCCTGCCCGCGAGTATTCGCCGCGGGTCATCTCGCCCCACAATGCCGACGCCTACAGCATGAAGACCTTCGCCGAGTTCCCGCGATGGCGCGGACTGCAAGGCGACCAGCTCGCCTGGGAGGTCTACAAGTACCTGGTCGATACGCGCACGGGCGTCTTCCATACGAACGAGGTGCTCGAAGGCAAGGACGACCTGAGCGAGTACACGACGGTCCGCGACCCGGTGAAGATCATCAACGTGTACGGCTATGCCTACTGCGCGGCCTTTGGCCCGATGATGGCCGGGATCTGGGAAGATATGGGCCAGGGGAAGGCCCGGACGGTCACGCTGCCCGGCTGGAGCCACGTGGTCAGCGAGGTGTTCTACGGCGGCAAGTGGCACTACGTGGACCTCGACGTGCGGGCGGTCTTCCGCCGGCCGGATGGGACGCTTGCGTCGCTGGCCGAAGCCCGGCAGGACGCGTCGCTGTGGCAGGGCCGCGGTCCGCTCTTCTTTCCCAACGATTCGCTCGAAAGCACCCGCCGCATTTACCAGCAGACGCGGCTCGAACACTACCACGGTTTCAACCAGAGCGGCCACACCATGGATTTCGTGCTGCGCCAGGGAGAGACGTTGACCCGGTGGTGGAAGCCGCAGGGCGGACGATGGCACCATTGCGCTTCCTACAACAAGCAGGACTGGCTGCGGCAGTTGATCGAGCAAGAGCCTCGCGGACCGAAGCCGAATCATCGCGAATTCACCGTCCACAATTACGGCAACGGGCGGTTCGTCTACCGGCCCAATCTCACCGACAAGTCCTCAGACTTCCAGGACGGCGCCTACGACGCCATGAACGTCCGGCCTGGGCCGCGCGGCCTGACGCTCGCCGGGCCCGGCGAGGGCTACGCCGTCTTCGAGGTGCGGACGCCCTACATCATCGTGCCCATCGTGGGCGATCCGGACACGACCGCCGACGACCGGGAGGCATCGGTGCTGGACATCGACGCCGGGCGGGCCTCGCTGCAAATCTCGCTGGACAACGGACTGACCTGGGAGGACTTGCCGCTTCAGCCCCGTCCGGCCACACTCGATCTGACGCGCTACGCCGCGGGCACTTACGGCTACCTGCTCAAGATCGTCTTGCGGGGCCGGCCCGAGGAGGCCGTAGTCCGCTCCTTGTGCCTGACCACGTGGGTCCAGGTGGCCCCGGCCTCGCTCCCGTCGCTCCGAGCGGGCGAAAACCGCATGGAGTATCGCACGGGCGATCATTATGGGCTGGCGACGCGGGTCCAGGAAATCCGCAGCCAAAGCGGCAATCCAAAGGAACTGCTCAAACACCTGGTTCAAGCTCCGAAGGATTACGACCCTGCGCGCAAGACCGAACGGATCCGCGGCCCTGTGGTGGTCAAGGTGCCCGCCCTGCCGGGGACGAGGATCGCGTGGTTCACGGCCGAGGGGAGCTTCCGCACGCACTTCCGCCAGTCCGCGCGCAATACGCGAAATACGATCGCCTACGCGGCGGGCACGCCGGAGCGATTCCGCGAGATCTATCGCGCGGACGTGCCGGCCGACACCGAGCACTGGCACTGCAACGCCCACCGCGAAGTACGGCTGGACAATCCGGCGGAATCGCTGTTTGTCCGCTACGTCGGGGATCCCGCGCTGAACAACTTCTGCGTCCGGGCCCACGTGCTCGACGACGGCCGAAGGTCCGCCGGTCCGGTGAGAATCACGCACGTGTGGAGCGAGAAGGGCCTCCGCAAAGCGAAGACCGTGGCGCCCGAGCAGCCCGGGCCGTATTCGGTTCTTGCCGGCAGCGGGCCAGCGGACGAGTCGATCGAGATATCCGTGCCCAGCGACGGGCGCTAGCCTGAATTGCGGAGATGAAACGATGTCCGCCATGCTGCTTTCGTTAGTGTTGCTGGGCGCGGCCCCTGCCGAGGTGAAGACCAGCGAGAGACCCATAACCCGTTTGTACGTGGAGACGACGCCACCCGGTGCGGCGATCAAGCTGGATGGAAAGGCCGCGGGGACTGCCCCGAAGGTGTTCGTCGTCCCGAGCACATCGGCCGGGCAAGAGATTCGCTCATCGCGCCGCTCCGCTCGAAAATATCCCTTCGCTCTGACTTGGCTGCCGACTTGCGGGAATGGCTTGCCAGCAAGTGACCGCCGTACACGGATTGCCGCCCGATACCGTAAGGGCAATGGGGACCCACGATTTGACCCCTTCGCCGCTTGTACCAACGACCGGCAAACGGTGCAAACCGTGGTCAATTCCTGGCAAGATGGCAGAAAAAGCCGATAAGGCGACTGAGGATAGGAGGCTCGCCGTAAATACTTGCCCTGTCAATCAAAAAGGCCCACTGACAACTGCTGTCAACGGGCCTTGTTTAGTCGGGGCGAAAGGATTCGAACCTTCGACCTCTTGGTCCCGAACCAAGCGCTCTAAGCCAGGCTGAGCTACGCCCCGGTATCACGCGGCAGTCTATTGTATTGCCCCGGCACGCCGGGTCAACGCCTGTTTGACGGCCTCGATTGATGGATTGACGGGCGCGGCTTGACCGGCGCGGCGTCGAAAGCCGATAATCGGGGTGTCGAACACGGAAACCCCATCCACGGGGGGCTAGATTCCTTGCAGTCCAGGCCGAGTCGCGATGTTCAACGCCCGATTGTGGAACATTGCCCTCCGGACCGCCCATCTGGCTGCAATGGGAATCCTGCTAGGGGGGCACGCCTTCAACGTGGAGCGGCACCGGCTGCTCCTGAGCCTTTGGCTGTGCATCGGAACAGGGGCCGGCCTGGGACTGCTGGAGTCCGGGTTGGGGTTGGTCTGGTTTCATCAGGGGCGCGGGCTCATGACCCTCGCCAAGCTGCTCTTGCTCTGCGCGGTACCATTTCTATGGCACTTCTGGGGCTGGCGTTTGACGGTCCTGCTCGTGGTGGTGACTCTCGCGTCGGTCGGCTCGCACATGCCTGCCCGGTTCCGCTACTACTCCGTAATCTACCGCAAGGTGCTCCGCTGCCAGGGCGGCCCGGGGACCTCGCAAATGGTGCAACAGAACGATCGGGACGAATAACCGATGCACCCGACGCCGTACACTGAGGCCGACTTCGACCGCAGCCCCCTGATGTTCTACTACGAGGTCACCGGGGCTTGCGACCTGGTGTGCAAGCACTGCCGGGCATCGGCCCAGGAGCATCCGCACCCGGACGAGCTGACCACGGTCCAGTCCAAGGCCCTGATCGACCAGGTGGCCGCGTTCCCGCGGCGGCCCCACCTGGTGCTGACCGGCGGCGATCCGCTCAAGCGGGCCGATCTTTTCGAGTTGATTGGCCACGCGGTGGGAGCCGGCCTGGCCGTGGCCTTGACTCCCTCGGCCACGCCGCTGGCCACGCGCGAAGCGTTTGGGCGGGCCAAAGCGGCGGGGATCGTGGCCCTGGGGATCAGCCTCGACGGGCCCGACGCCGCCACTCACGATGCCTTCCGCGGCTGGTCGTCCAGCTTCGAGCGGACGCTGCGCATGCTGGACGACGCGCGCGGGCTCGGCATCCCGGTGCAGGTCAACACCACGATCACGCGCCGCAACTTCCACCAGATCGACGCCATGGCCGAGCTGCTGGCGGCGCGCGGGATCGCGATGTGGTCGGTGTTCTTTCTGGTCCCCGTCGGCCGGGGCGTGGAGGAGGAGCGGATCAAGCCGGAGGAGTACGAGGTTGCCTTCGAGCGGCTTTGGCACCATGCGCGGCACCAGCCTTACGCGGTGAAGACCACCGAGGCCCCGCACTATCGCCGTTGGGTGCTCCAGCACGGCGGCGACCCGTTGGAAGGGCCGCACGGCGACGGCGGCCCGGGGAAGCGGATGCACCGGGCCCCGCTGGGCGTGGGCGACGGCAAAGGGGTGATATTCCTCAGCCACGTCGGCGAGATCTATCCGGCCGGCTTTCTGCCGCTCTGCTGCGGCCGCTTCCCGCAGGATTCCGTGGTGGACGTGTATCAGCACCACGCCACGTTCCGCGCGCTCCGCGACCCGGACCAGTTCAAGGGGGCGTGCGGCGTTTGCGAGTTCCGCTCCGTTTGTGGCGGGAGCCGCGCCCGGGCCTACGCCGTCACCGGCGATCCGCTGGCCGCGGAGCCGGATTGCGTGTACGAGCCGGCGGGATGGCAGCGGTAGTGCGGCAGCCGAGGAAAACCGGACCACTTTAGAACCGGACGATCAGGTCGGTTCCCCACAGAAACTGGTTGTTCTTGCTGAAGTCGTCGAACGGTGCGTCTGTGACGGGCACGAGCGGATCTGCCCAGTCCCATCGCAGCTCGCTCCGCACGGTCACGTTCTTGTTGGGCGTGTACCTCAGGCCCACCGCCAGCTCGCTCCAATCCGTCGGGACGCCGAAAAGCGGAATGCCGTGGGGCGGGCCGAGGCCGACCACGATCTGGCCGTCGCGGTCCCGGAGCCATTCGTAGCGGAGCCCCGCGCTCCAGCAGGGGTTGATCTCGTAGACGAGGTAGTTGACGATGCTGTACCACTTGGCGTCCTCCGCCGGGCCGCCCGGCACCGGGACCGCATTGTCCTCGAAGCCGTAGTTGTGCTCAAAGGCATAGGTCAGCCGGTCCGACACCTTGTGGCTAACGACCAGGGCATAGTGGCTGCGGACGTTTTCGACGGTCAGTTGCTGATTGTTGAAGAAGAACTCCAGCGCCACGGTGGTTTTCTCGCTGGGACTCGTCCAGTTGAGCCCGCCGAACGCGCCGGCCTTGTCGTTGATCGACTCGAAGGCGTTCCATCCGGCATCCACGCCGCCGTTGATCGAGAGCCGGTCGTTGAGCTTCCAACTGAGCATGGCCCCGGTCAGGGTCGTCGGCTGGGCGTAAAGGAAGGTATAGCCGTGAGAGTAGAAGAAGTTCTCCGGGGCCTGGACGTTCTCGTAGCCGCACGGAACCAGGAAATGGCCGGCTCGCAAGAGCAGCTTGTTGTAGGCCAGGTCGCCGTACAACTGGGGCAGGGCCAAGCCGTAGAACCTCTGGCCTTGGTTCCATCGGTCGTCCAGGCCATGGGCCAAGATGAAGCGGCTGTCGGTCCCGTACAGCAGGTCCACGCGCCCGCCCACGTCCCAGCCGCCGTCCCCGGTCTTGGTCGTGCGCTCGGCGATGAAGTAGAGCTGGTTGAGCATGTACTCGTTGGAGCGGTCGTTGTAGGCCACCGGGCCGTTGAAGCGGTTGGCCGGGTTGTCCGGGTTCCAGGTGAACCCTTGCTCGATCCAGCCGCGCACGTCGATCCGGCGGCGCTCCAGCGACTGGAGCTTGAAGAGCTTGAAGCCCTCTTCCTCCTCGTCGCCGGCCTCGTCCTCGCCGCCCGGCTGCCCGGCCGCGACTTTTTGGGAAGGGATCGCGGGCTCGGTCGGGGCCTTGCCGGGCAAAGCGCTCGGCGTGGGAACGTCGTCTTGCGCGACGACGTACTCGCCTGCAACGCGATCCGTCGTGGGCTCCGGCGCCGTCGCCAGTCGCAGCGACCCAAGTCCGCCGTTGTCTTGGGCCAGCGCTGTTCCAAACAGCAGGACTCCCGCCAGCCAAGCGGCGATCACCAACTTCGAGATCTTCATGGGGCTCGTACTCCTCGATGGACCATGCTGCCAGCCTGTTGCCGCGGTCCCTCCCTGAGCGTTATATCGGAATAGAGGTTTCTGCGGTTTGATGGGAAACGGCGGCGACAAAGGACTATAAGCGATACGCAAGGGCCGATAAGCCGAGTTCCGGCGTGCAAGCCGGACCCTGCCTCGCACAATGGGAAAAGTCTGACGTCTGCGGAAACCTTGCGGCCGTGTGCCGGGCGGTTGAGTTTTACTCAGGACGGGGTTATTCTATTCCCGCCCTCGAACCGACAAGGAATCCACCATGCCGGCGCACACCGAAGAAAACGTCATCACCACTCCAGCCCCTTGGTGCTCGTGCGGATCCAACAAAGCCATTGGTTGGCGGTGACGTAAAGCACCGAGCCGTCGCCGCCGAAGCGGCAATTGGCGGTGGGGACGCCCGTATTGACGCGGCCCAGGAAGGTCCCGTCGGGGGCAAACACGCTGACGCCGCCCGGCCCCGTGGCAAAGAGATTGCCTTTCTTGTCCACTTTCAGCCCGTCCGGGAGTCCGGGGAGTTTCTGTTTGAGCCAAGGCGTGGCGTCGAAGAAGACCCGGCCGGGGCCGAGCGTGCCGTCCCCCTTCACCTCGAAGGCCATCCAGACCGCCTTCGCCGGATCGGACTGGGCGACATAGAGCGTTTTCTCGTCGGGCGAGAAGCCGATGCCGTTGGGCCGCGTCATCTGGTCCGTGAGCAGCGTCACCTCGCCCTTGGTCGAAACGCGGTAGACGCCGCAGAATTGCAGCTCGCGGGTCGGGTCGTCGGGGCCTTTAGGGAGGCCGTAGGGCGGGTCGGTGAAGTAGAGGTCGCCGTTGGACTTGAACACCGCGTCATTGGGGCTATTGAGGCGTTTACCCTGGTAACGGTCCACCAGGGTTGTCCAGCGGCCGTCCTTCTCGACGCGCACGATCCGCCGGTCGCCGTGCTGGCATAAGACAAGGCGGCCTTGCGGGTCCAGGAGCAGCCCGTTGGTGCCCGACTCGCCGCCGCGGAGCGTGGTGCCCGTGTAGCCGGCCCGCTCCATGAAGCGGCTGATCCCCTCGGGCTCCTTCCACTTCATGATGGCGTTTTTGGGAATATCGGAGAAGAGCAGATATTCCCCGTCGCGGATCCAAACCGGCCCTTCGGTCCAGGCGAAGCCCTCGGCCAGTCTTTCGAGCACGGCATCGCGCGGGATCAGCTCGTCGAGGCGGGGATCGACCCGCTCGATCTTGCCGACGGCTGGGTACTTCTTGGGCTGGGCCGTGCGTGCCTCGCCGCCGCCGGCGAGAAGGACGGCCCAGCCCAACCAGACGACGAGCCCCACGCGTAAGTGCTTCTTCATGGCAACCCTCCTCCCAAGACCACGGATCGTCTTGATTGCCCCGGCTGCCATGATAGGCGGTGGCTTCCGCCGCCGCAAGCTAGCCGACCAGAAGCAGTGACAGGAGACGCAAGGCAGCGACCGGGATCCTGGCCGTGGGTCAAGCGGGAACTCAATTGTCGGAAGGCGACATGCGCGGTAAGCTCTGGGGCGAGGGGCCAAGCACTCAATGAGAAATGAAAAGTGAGAAGTGTAAAGTGAGAAGTGCAGAAGGCAAATCGCAGACGAGGGCCGGACGGAAGGCTGAAGAACAGCCGGACCGGGCCTCGCAGACAAACCGCAGGGAGCTTCTCGGCGCCTTGGGCGCCGTGCCCCTGCTGGGAGCATTGTCGCCGGCGCCATCCCAGGGCAAGCCGCAGCAGAGACCGGACCCTGGCGCCGGCCCCGGCCTGCTGACAAAGGCCGACGAGCTGGAGTTCGCCCGCCTCCGGGCCCTGGATCTCAGCGATCCGCAAGTCGTTGCCGCGCAGAAGCAGATGCCCGCGGGCAAGATCGGCGGCCTCTCCGTGAGCCGGCTGATCAGCGGCAGCAACCTGATCAGCCTGAACGTGCATGCCCGCGATCTCGGCTACGTGCGCTCGCTGGCCACGAAGTACAACACGGAGGGGCGAGTGTTCGCGACGCTGAAGAAA
This sequence comes from uncultured Planctomycetaceae bacterium, assembly GCA_964354245.1. Taxonomy (GTDB): domain Bacteria; phylum Planctomycetota; class Planctomycetia; order Pirellulales; family Thermoguttaceae; genus CAYGZI01. The sequence goes on along the minus strand of CAYGZI010000040.1, from coordinate 5,616 downwards.
TGTGAGGAGCTCGGCGTCAACACGATCGTGCTGAAGGACCACAACTTCCGGCAGTTCCGCTTGTCGCGCTACTGGAATGAATGGGGCGGCCGGATGCAGTGGATCGCCGACGTGATCACCACCGACATCGCCAAGTACGAGCAGCTCCTGGCCGAGCACCTGGACCTCGGCGCCTCGGCGGCCTATCTCTGGGGAGGCGCCAGCGACACCTGGTACTACCAGAAGAAGCCCGGAAACATCGTCAAGGCCTTCGAGATCATGAAGCGATACGGGATCCCGGCGGGCATTGCGGCGCACCGGCTGGAGCCGATCGCGTTTTGCGTCAAGGAGGGGCTCGTGCCGGACTTCTACATGGTCACGCTGCACCACGACCGGTACTGGTCCGCCCATCCGAGGCCCAACCGGCGCTACATGGAGATGTACGAGAAGGACTCCGACGATCACGCCCAATACCACGACAACATGTTCTGCCACGATTACGAGGCGACCGTGGCGCTGATGCAGGAGGTGAAGGTTCCCTGGATCGCCTTCAAGGTGCTGGCCGCCGGGGCCATCGCGCCGGAGGACGGATTCCAGCTTGCCTTTCAGAGCGGCGCAGACTTCATCTGCGTCGGCATGTTCGACTTCCAGGTCGAGCAGGACGTCCGGATCGCCCAAAAGGCCATCGCCGGCGCCCAGGGCCGCAAGCGCCCCTGGGCATAGGAGGCCAGACATTCTTGTCTGGCCGAGGTCTGAGACGCTGGAAAAGACCAATGACCAATGACGAATGTCGAATGTCAAATGTCGAAGGAATGACGAAGCACGAAGTCTGAAGAGACGCCGCGACGAGCCGTTTCGTGCTTCGACATTCGGGATTCCTTCGACATTTGACATTCGACATTCGTCGTTGGGATCCCGCCTCTTCGCTCGTTCCCGCGCCTCGGCAGCTTATTTTGCCGGGGCCTCGACCGGCCACTCGTGGCCGCTGAGCGTCACGCCCACAGCGGCCGGTTCCAGCGTTTCGGCAAGGCCCTCCGCCGGGGCCGGCGCCTTCCGGTGCAAGAGCCGGCCAATGTCGTCCAAGAAGGAATAGACCACCGGCACCGCCAGCAGCGTCAACAAGAGCGAGAGCGTCTGGCCGCCCGCCACCAAGACGGCAATCGACCGCCGCTCCTCGGCCCCAGGCCCGGTGCCGACCAACAGCGGCAGCATCCCCGCCACAAAGGCGATCGTGGTCATGAGGATCGGACGGAGCCGGTCGCGGTTGGCCTGGAGAATGGCCGCCGGACGGTCCATTCCCTGGGCCCGCAGCCGGTTGGTCAGATCCACCTGGAGGATCGCGTTTTTCTTGATGACCCCGAACAGCACGAGGATGCCCAAGGCGGAATAGAGGTTGAGCGACTCGCCGCCGAGCCAGAGGCTGACCAGCCCAAAGGGCACGGCCAGTGGGAGCGTAAAGAGGATCGTGAACGGGTGAACGACGTGCTCGAACTGCGCGGCGAGAATCAAGTACATGAAGATGAACGACAGGACCAGCGTCCAGCGGAAATCGCGCAAGGTCCGCTCCAGCTCGCGCCCGCGCCCGAGCACGCGCGTGGTGAAGCTCGGGGGCATTCCCAGCTCGTCGGCGGCCTTGCGGAGCGCCTCGATCCGGTCCGCCAGGGCGTAGCCCGGGGTCACGTTTGCCCGAAGCGCCGCGGTACGCTGGCGGTCGATCCGGTCGATGCGGGCCGGGCTCTTGGCGAGATCGACGCGGACGAGGTTGTCCAGTCGCGTCAGGGCGGGCCGGTCGAAGGCGGCCGCCGCAGAGACCGCTGGAGCACGCCCAGCCGGCCTGCGCACCTCCGAGCCCGGGTTTTGCCCCGGATTGGCGCGGACGTAGAGCTGCGAAATGCACTCGCGGCTTCCGCGGTCCAAACCCACCAGGCGGAGTTCCACGTCGTAGACGTCGTCGAGCTGGTAGTCGCGCCAGCGGCTCACCCGGTCGTCGCCGCCGATGCCAAGCCGCAACGTATCCGCGATCTCCTGCACGTCCACGCCCAGGCTGGCCGCGCGCTGGCGGTCGATGGCGACGTGCAGCTCGGGCTTGTCCATGCGGAGCGTGTTGTAGCAATCGACGATGCCGGGGATGCCGGGGGCGCCGGTTGCCGGGTCGCCCTGCATCTTCTTGAGCAGTTGGCCGCTGTAGGTTGCCAGGGCGTCCAGGTCGGGGCCGATGATCGAGAAGTCGATGTCCACCGGGGCGCCCTGGCGGAACGAGGTGAGATTGCGCACGGCGATCTCGAGGTCGGGGAACTTGGACCGGTCGAGGCGGCGGCGGACCTCCTGGATCTTCTCCCGCTGCGTGAAGTTGCCGCGGAAGGCCGCAAGAGGTTGTCCGGCGAGCGTCTCGCGCCATAGGCGCCCCAGCGAGAACCGGCGGCTCTCGATGTCGTCCAGGCGCACGTAGATCTGCCCGTAGTTGACCCGGGACAGGCCGCCGGAGCCCACGGTGGTCAGGAGGGTCCGCACTCCGGGGACCTGGCGTAGTTCGGCCTCGATGGCCTGCATGGTGGCGTCCATGGACCGGATGGTCGCGCCCTCGGGGGCCGTCGCGCCGACCTCGAATTCCGCCTCGTCCACGTTGGTCGGGATGTAGTCCTGCTTGACCAGCTTGTAGAGCGGGACGTTGGAGGCGATCACCGCAAGCGAAATCGCCAGCACCAGCCACCGGCGCCGCATCGCCCAGCGGAGCGACACCATGTAGCCGACCTCGATCCAGTGATAGAACCCGCGGCGCGAAGCCGGCTGATCGCCCTCCGCCTTCGCCGGGCGCAGGAGCCGCGAGCACATCATCGGCGTGAGCGAGAAGCTCACCAAGAGCGAGACCAGGATGGCCACGCTGGCCGTCAGGCCGAACTGGAAGAGCATCCGCCCCGTGACGCTCGACAGAAACGACACCGGCAAAAAGACGATCACCAGCGAGAACGTCGTGACCATCACCGCCAGGCCGATCTCCTTCGTGCCGATCACGGCGGCCCGCATCGGCGGCATGTCCTTCTCTTCGATCGCGTGGAAGATGTTCTCCAGGACCACGATGGCGTCGTCGATCACCACGCCCACCATGAGCACCAGCGCGAGCATGGTCACGTTGTTGAGCGTGAAGTTCATCGCCCGCATCATCGCGAAGGTGGCAATCAGCGACGCGGGAATGGCCACCGCGGCGATCAGCGTGGACCGCCAGGACCGCATGAAGATGAGGACCACCACGGTCGCCAGGATGCTGCCCACCACCAGGTGCTTCTGGACCTCGTGCATGGCCGCGCCGATGTAGCGGGACTGGTCCTGGATCACGTCCACGGAGACGTCGTCCGGCAACAGCGCGCGGCATCGCTCCAGGCGCTGCTTGACGTTGTGGATGACCTCAACCGTGTTCTCCCCCGATTGGCGCTGCACCGGGAGCACCACGGCCGGCTTGCCGTCGAGCCGGGCCAGGGTACGGACCTCCTTGGTGCCGTTGAGCACCTCGCCCAGGTCGCGCAGGCGCACCGGCGTGCCGCGAACCGTGGCTACGACCATCTCGCGGAAATCCTCGGGCGTGCGGAAGCGGCCCAGCGTCCGCAAGCCCAGCTCGCGGAACCCGGCGTCCACGCGCCCGCCGGGGATGTCGGCGTTCTGCCGCACCAGGGCGTCGCGGACCTGGATGATCGACAGGCCGTAGTCGGTCAATCGCCGGGCCTCGACGTGTACCTGGACGGCCCGGTCCGCCGCGCCGGCGATGATCACCTGGCCCACGCCGGGGGCGGATTCGATCACGTCCTTGACGAAGCGGTCGGCCAGCACGTACAGCTCGCGGGGGTCGCGCTGGCCCGACACGGCGAGGGTCATGATGGGCGAGGCGTCGAGGTCCTGTTTGCGGACCACGGGCGGATCGACCTCCAGCGGGAGGCGGTTGACGACGGCGCTGACGGCGTCGCGCACGTCCTGGGTGGCGGCGTCGATGTCGCGGTTGACGTTGAAGGTCAGGATGAGGAAGGAGGAGCCCTCGGAGGAGATGGACCGCAGCTCGTCGATGCCGGCGACCGTGGCCACCGAGTCCTCGAGGACCTGCGAGACCTCGGACTCGACGTCCTCGGCCGCGGCGCCGCGGTAGGTCGTGAAGACGTACACGGTCGGCAGGTCGATCTTGGGGAAGCGGTCCACGCCGAGCTGAAGATACGAGGCGACCCCGGCCACGACCAGCGCGAGGACCAGCATCGTGGCAAACACCGGGCGGCGGATGCAGATTTCAGCCAACCACTGCAAGGGCGGGACCTTTCACTACGATCGCGGAGATCGGAGGAGACAGAAGACAGGAGACAGAATGGGGATGGTTCTGCCTCCGGTCTCCAACCTCCGATTCTCTATCTTCTATCTTCTGTCTCCTGCCTACTGCCTACTGCCTACTGCCCCGGCGGGCCTTCTGGGCGTCCGCCGCGACCACGTCGCCGGGTGCAAGCCCCTGGAGGATCTCCACGAGCTCGGCGCTGCGGCGCCCCGTCTGCACGATCCGGGTCTCGGCCTTCCCGTCGCGCACAAGCCAGACCTTCTCCACGCCGGCGAATTCGGTCACGGCGGCGGCGGGGACCGCGAGCGTCTTGGCCTCGGGATCCACGACGATGTCGATCTCGGCGAACAATCCGGCGTGCAGCCGCAACTTGGGATTCGGCAGGTCGGCCTCGATAATCAGCGAGCGATTGGACTCCTCCAACGCCGGGGCGACGCGGGAGACGCCGGCCGCCAGCAACGCCGCCTCGCCTTCGACCTTGACCCGCGCCTTCTGGCCCACGCGCACGAGGACCGCCTCGCGCTCCGGCACTCCGCCCCGGAACCGGAGCGTGTCGATCCTCACCAGCAAGACCACCGGCTCGCCGACCTGAAGATACGCCCCCGGCGACACGTAGCGATGCTCGACGATCCCGTCGAACGGCGCGAGGACCGTCGCGTCGTCGAGCACCTGCCTGGCCAGGCCCAGCTCCGCGCGGCGGACCCCGATCAGAGCGACCTGCTCCCGTGCATCGTTCAGGGCGGTGTCATATTTGGCTTGGGCGACCTCCCACGCCGCTTTGCGCTGCTCGTGCTCCTCGTCGGTGATGGCCTCCTTGCGGCTCTCCCGGATGGCTTGGGCACGCTTCCAGTTGTCTTCGGCTTGTCTGCGCAGGCTGCCGGCCTCGCGCACTGCCGCCACTTCGGAGAGCACGAGCTTCGTTTCGTCCTGGTCGGGCCTGAGCCCGAGTTTCGCGCAGACCTGGGCCAGTTGGGCCTTGGTCTGCTCTTCCCGGAGGCGCAGCTCCTCCGTGTCCAACGTCACCAAAACCGTCTTCTTCTTTTCGACCGGCGTGCCGATATCCACGGGAACGTCCTTGACCCGCCCGGCCACCTTGGCCCCGACCACCACCTGGTCGTCGGCCACCAGCACGCCCTGGACGTGGACCGTGCGCGGCCATTTCTCCAGCCCGACGGTAATGACCGCCAGCCGCTGCGGCGGCGCCGCTTCCTCCGCAGGACCGGCGCCGGGCGACCCTTGATCTCCACACCCGGCCGCCCCCAGGCAGAGCGCGCCCAACGAGAGGAGCAGCAGTCCTCGCGGCGATCGGAGACTCTTGCGACGTCCGACCC
>CAYGZI010000039.1:0-17978 GCA_964354245.1 uncultured Planctomycetaceae bacterium | reverse complement strand
GTTTCGCCCGGCTGATAGCTCTCGACCACTTCTCCCACCGCCGACACGGCCGCTTCGATGGCCCTGTCGGTCTCTTTCGCGTCCCAAATCAGAGTGGCGAAGGGAGGATTCGTCTCCACGATGCGCCGCCGGAGCCACGCAAAGACCGGCTCCGAAACACCGGGCGATTTCAGCTCCCGCTCCAGCGCTGCCCGGATCGCCGCCCCCTGCCCGATTAGCACGTCGCCGACTTTCACGGTCTGTCGCGCCTCGGGCTCGGGCCGGCCGAGCGGGTAGACGACGATTTCGTCGTACCTTCCCTGCCCGGGTTTCTGGGCGAGTTTCAACAGCATCCCTCGCTGGCGGAACGGCGCCAGCGCGGCATCCACGCTGCGGCGGAATCCCGCCAGCCCCGCGTCGGAGGCCAAGGCCCTCTTGAACTCCTCGAACCGCTCCCGGGACTGGGCCTCGAGGAAGGACTCCTCGGGCAGCGGCTTGAATTCCTCCCAACCGTGCAGGACTGCCGCGTCAAGACTCTCCGCGGCCACCACACCCCGGACGGCATTGATGAGAGACTCGACCAGCGCGTCCAAGTCGCCGGGATCGCTTTCGTAGACGTACGGGACGCGGCGGCGGGCCTCATCCCGCTTCGCCTCGCTCTTGGTCCGGCTGACCGCTTCAAACTCCACCCTCGCCACCACGTCCCGCGGCAATACCTGACTCGTGCGATAGATAAACGGCGGGTGCCACCCCCGGATCACCGCGCACAGCGCCACCGCGGTCGCCAGACACAGGCCGATGCGCAAGAGAACGTCCCGTCGCTGGAGACCGGCCCAGGCCCGGTCCCAACTGCCGGGCGGCAGCTCCAGGGCCGCCACCCGCTCCCAACGCGTCCGTCGTTGACTGCCGCTCGCCATCGCAACGTCCGCCGTTCTAGTGCCGCCTTCCCGGCGGTTGGTCATAAGCCCGGACAATCGCCTGCACCAACGGATGACGCACGATGTCGGCCGCGGTGAGCTCCACCGCGGCAAACCCGGAGATGTTGCGGAGGCGGGACAGCCCGTCGACCAGGCCGCTGCGGGTGTGCGGGGGCAAGTCGATCTGCGTGATGTCGCCGGAGACGACGATCTTCGAGCCGTTCCCCATCCGCGTCAGGAACATCTTCATCTGCGCGACGGTGGTGTTCTGGGCCTCGTCGAGGATCATGAAGGCGTCGTTGAGGGTGCGGCCGCGCATGTAGGCCAGCGGGATGACCTCGATCACGTCCTGCTCGGTGAACCGCTTGATCGCGTCGTGATCGATCATCTCGTAGAGCGCGTCCTTGAGAGGGCGGAGGTAAGGATTGATCTTCGCCTGGAGATCGCCGGGAAGAAAGCCGAGGCTCTCTCCGGCCTCCACCGCCGGGCGCACCAGCACGATTTTGCGGACTCGTTCCTCTTTGAGCGCACTGACGGCCATGGCCACGGCCAGGTACGTCTTGCGCGTTCCAGCCGGCCCAAAACAGAAGATCAGGTCGTTGCCGCGGATCGCCTCCACGTACGCGGCCTGGCCCGGGGTGCGGGGCCGCACCTGGCGCCCAGTGTAGACAGCGATCGGCCCTGCCTTGGCGGACGCCTGGCCGTTGCGGGGATCTGCCAGAAGGCAGGCCACGTCTTCGGGAGCCAATTGCCCGTCCCGCTCGACCCGGGACTGGAGCTGTTCGAGGATCTCCGTGGCCCGGGCAACGGCATCTTCGTCGCCTTGGATGTGGATGCGGCCGTCCCGGGCGGAAATCCGCACGCCGAGGGCATCGCGGATCTTGCGCACGTGCTGGTCGCAGACGCCAAAGACGGCCAGCAGCGCTTTCGAGCTGACCACGGAGATCGTTGTTTCCTTCATCAAAACCGCGCCGAGCCGATCCCGACGCCGCAAGCCATGGAGGGGTCACTTAGACCATTCTACTACTATACCGGCGCAAGGCCATCGGATGCCAGGACAGGAGGAGGCCGCACCGCAAGTCATTGTCGCATAATGATTTGTGGCGCACCTGCACCTTGACGCGGCCGCATGGACGCCGGGGGCGGCCAACCAGACCGCGCACGCGATTGGCAGTCCCACCCGGCGTGGACTCACCCCCGGCACCGTCATAGGTCAGACAGTCCGGCAATGTAGGCGTGGCAGTGGGGGCACACGTGCGTCCTGGCGGGGATCTCCCGGTTGCAGCGGCCGCAGCTTTTCTTCGGCGGCCCGTGCCCCTCGCTAACCCCCCTTGGTGGTGAGATCGGGGCGTCCACCCTGCTGCGGCTCTGGCCTGACGCTTGAGGACCAAGGAAGTCCAGGATGGTATCCTCGGAGACTGCGGGCTTATCGCTCTGAGGGACCTTCACGGGGGCCTTGCAGACCGGGCACAAGCCTCTCTTGCCCGCAAGGGAATCCTGCGCTTTCAGCGAGTGCCCGTTGGGGCAGACAACTTGAATCGACATCGCACGTCCCCCCTACTGGCCCGCAGGAACAGCAGGACGTTTGCCCCGATGCCTCCTTACGCCGCACTGGTACGCACTCGGCCTCTCGAGTATCCTCCCTGTGGCTTTCGTGGCGCCTGTCCTTGCCTGAACGAGGGCGCACTCATCTATCGTGACATGATAGCCTCCGCGAGCCGCGGCGAGAAGCGTGCGCCGCCGAATTTCCCGTTTTTCCCGCACCAACGGAAACCGGCCGCATTAGGGGGGTCATCGTAGGGGCGAGCACCCCACCAGTCCGATGGCCCAGAATCCATAAACCACCGGGCCAGCCAAGAATACCGAGTCCATTAGATCCAGCACCCCTCCGAGCCCGGGAAGCCAGCCGCCCGAGTCCTTCGCCCCGGTGTCTCGTTTTATGAGGGACTCTGCCAAGTCCCCAACGATTCCCGCGATTCCGACCGCCAACCCGAAGGCAATCCATCCCCAGCCGCGCTGGCCACACGCCGTGCCGGCCTGAAGGGCGCCGGTCGTGGCGGGCACCAGCCACTCGAATGTCGCCCACGACGCGGCCAGCGAGAAGAGGATCGCCCCGCCGGCCCCTTCGATCGTTTTCTTGGGGCTCAGGATCGGAGACATCTTGTGGCGGCCCACCAACCGGCCGACAAAGTACGCCCCGCTGTCCCCGCACTTGGCCACGATCAGCAGCGATGCCAGTGCCCCGATTCCCCACGCCAACCGCAGCCGCACCGCAAAGCTGAGCAAGACGCCCACGTAGACGATCGCCAACACTGCACCGCCAAGGTTGGCCGTTGCGCCACCGGGCTTCTCGTACCGCTGCATCTCGCCGACCAGCGCGAGGATCACCGCGGCCGCCAACGCCAAGAGGACCCAATCTCCCGAGGCATCCCCAGTCGCCGTCGCGCACGCGCCTTGCCTCCCGCACCGGCCCAGGACCCAACGGTGCAAAAGCGGCCCCCAGGGGCTCGCCAAGACCAGCACGTTCCCGACGTAAACCGCCCAAGCACAAGGGCGGATCCCCGCGCCTGCCAGAAGCGCCAAGAACTCACGCGTGGCCATGCCCGCGAAGAAGACGACTGCCGGTACAAGCCAGATTCCCGGCGCGGCTCCGGCGGCAACGTGGTCGAGCCAGCCGAGGCCCACCAGGAGGACCGCCAACCCGGTTCCCAAGAGGAGTCGCCAGCGAAGCATGTTTCACTGGCCCTATTCGGAGACGTCTTTCCACGCCATGACGAGCCAGCCCCGGGTGCTGTCCCACCGGGTCAGTTGCAGCGAGACGGGCTGGCGGCCTTCGGGGGCAAAGACGAGGTTCTTGGGGGTCAACTCCTCCTTGAGGAACTTCCCGAAGCGGCGCTCCAAGATCGTGCGGAGCACCTGGATCCGCCCGGCAAGCTGCTCTCCGCTGTTGGGATCGAACCCGGGCGGAAAGATGCTGAGCTTGCCTTGGCGGACCGCCTTCCATCCGCGGCCGGTCTTCTCGATCCGATACACGGCCGTGACGTTCATGGCGGGGTGAGTCTCGCCGTCGGCATAGTATTCCTGGCCGCGGATGGTGACCGCGAGCTTCCCTTCGTCGAAGCCAACGGAGATCGGTTGCCGCGCGGCAAAGGTGATGGACCATTCCTCCGTGTCCTGCGGTTGACGCTCGCCCGGCTCGACCGGGCCGATGTACTCTTCGAGCAGCTCGTAAAGCCGTTTCTCGTCGAGAACGACCCCGCCCAGGGCGGCGTGGGCGACGTTGTTAACCGCCGACTGGTGGAGCCTCACGGCGAGGTCGCCGGGCGATGGCACGTCGGGCGGCGCGCCGGGTGCGGCCAGCGAGCCCCCGGCAGCCTGCAAGAGCGTCACATGGAGGGCGCTCGGGGTCGTCCGCAGCCGGAAGACCTCCGGCATGAGCTGGCGCTCCGCCATCGGCCTGCGGAACCTCTTGACGAGCTTGTCGTTGGCCCCCGCGATCAGCTCGTCGGCCTGCTGGTCCATGCGCTCGTTGAATCGCTGTTCCGCGTGGCGGGAAGCGATGCACTCCGCCTGGGCCTTCTGCTTCGTGGCCCGCCTCCAAGCGAGCCGCTCGATGAGGGCACTCCCCCGGTTGGAGCAAATCGCGTCGATGGTCGTGGACGTGTCGGCCTGCGAAACGGCGGCCGAGCCGGCGATCCGCTCGGCAGTGAGGGAAAGCTGCTTGCGGGCCTCCATCTGCGTCGTGCCGGTGCTGAGGATCTGCACGGGGCCGTTGTAGCCGGTGGTGTCGGAGTCGATCCGGCCGTGGAACACCAGGTCCAACCGGCCGGCTTCCTCCGAGGGGAGCATCTCCGCGCTGAGCTGCCCGACGGCGTGGCCCGTGCCGCGGATGTCGGTGCCCAGGATGTAGTCTTGCACCGGAGTGGTCTCATCGACCGGCATGGCCAATCTTGCGGAGACGAGCTGAGCGGAGACCTCGACGAACACGTTCGGATGGGAAAGCTGCCGGCGGACGGCCCCGATCAGCCACTTGGCCTGTCCGGCCTGCTCCAGCCATGTCATGCCGTCGCCGATGGCCAGGGCCGTTTGCGCCGAAGGGTCCTTGCGGTACTTCTCGATGTTCCCCGCAAGGTCCTCCAGCGCCGTCTCGTACTGCTTGCGCAGGTCGGCCCGCCCCATGAACCGGGCGGTGGCGATGTAGTGCCTCAGCCCCTGGCGCACGTCGGCAAACCAAACCAGTTTCAGTCCGTCGTGGCGCGAGGCCAGCCTGCCGTAGGCGTCCGTCAGCACGGCCCCATCCGGGGCCTCGCTCCGCGCGAGTTGCCCTTTGAGGGCGTCGAGCTTCAGGTAGTCGGCCCAGCCCTGACCTCGCTCGCCGCCGATCTTCAATCGGGCATCCAACCGCCCCAGCGCCGCCATCAGGTCGGCCTTGGCCAGATCGAGATCCGCCTTCGTCGGAGGCAAGAACGCCGCCTTAGCAGCCCGGGCCGCGCTAGGAAGTTGGTCGGCCTGGGGAGCGGGCATCGCGGCCAACCAGTCCACCATCGCGCGGCGCACCTTGACCGCGGCATCCGACTGGAGTTCTCCGACGCCCGTCCCGTAGCGGCTCAGCAGCTTGAGCACTTCATCGGGATTGGCCGCGTCGCCCCGCGCGAGTTGGGCCTGTAGTTGGGCGTCGCGGAGGTACAGACGCCAGTTTGGGCCGTCGCCGCTGGTGTCGAGGAACCCATAGAGGTCCCGGATCGCGGAACGGACACCATCGGACGGATTGGGTGCAGCGGCGTAACCACTTGGCAATAATAGACTTGCAGCAAGAAACGCCGCAGCGGGAATCGTGAGAATCCTGGAAAACATTTGATTTTCGCCAGCTTACGAGTTACACATAGTCGTATCGACCCGCGCATTCGTTATATCCGGCAAGGTCGATATGGAAAGACCTTCTCCCAAAAAAAGGTACGGGCTTCTTCGCGCAGCGCGAATGTAGCCCGGCGGTGTCGGACTCGCCGCAACTTCGACCTCTGAGATGCGTGTTGCGAGGAAGACGCCGATGTTTCGCTTCTTGTGCTTCGTCAGTGCTGCGCTGGTAGTATCGCTCTGTTCGCCGCATTTTGCCGCATTTGCCGAGTCTCCCCACCCTACGTCCGGCGCTTCCGGCAAATCAGGAGTTCCTTCGCGGCAAGTTGGGCCTCCAACGCCAAGAGTCCAGTGGTATACCGACTATGGGGAGGCGATGGACGTCGCCACGGCGCAACGCAAGCTCCTCGTGGTCCTCTTTCGGGCCCGCGGCCAGGAATCGCTCGACGCGCAGCTCGATTTGGGGCCGCTCGGGTCCCCGGAGGTGGTAGAGCGGCTTCATACCGCCGTGGCGGTAAGACTACCGGCGGACGCGACAATTCAGTCTGAAGAAGGCCGGGTCGAGTTGCTGAAGCACTCCGCGTTTGCCGACCTCCGGGGCAAGCCGGGGCTGGCCGTGATCGACCTGACCTCGCCGGACTCTCCGGACTACGGCTGCGTCACGAAGACCCTCCCATTGGCCGAAGACCGTCCCTGGACGGTCGGCCAAGTGGCTTCGCTCCTGGGGACGCCGGCCCGCAAGTCCGGCGATCTCGTCTGGAATACCGGCTACGAGGAGGCCAAGAACGCCGCCGACAAGGAAGGCCGGATGCTGCTGATCCTGTTTTGCCGGCCCGGCCGGTGCGCGCTGGGCGACCGGTTCGAGGCCGACACACTCAGCGACCCGGAGGTCGGAAAGAAGCTCGCCGACGTGGTGAAGGTGAAGCTCCCGATGGACGCCAAGATCGAGGCCGAGGGCAAGCCAGTCGAACTCCTGAAAACCGAAGCCTTTGCGGAAATGAGAGGTCTGCCCGGCCTGGCGATGATGGACTTCGCCGACAAGGACTCGAAGTACTACGGCCAGGTGGTCAGCGTGTTCCCGTCCCTCGGCGATCACGTGTATGGGGCCAACGAGATGCGGGAGATCCTCGATCTCCCGCCCGGCAGCCTCACCCAGCGCACGATGATCTACGCGGTCCGCGTCCATCCGGAACACCCGGCCAGCACCAAGGGGGAGTTCAATCCGGTGCTCGCCGAAGAAGCGGAGAGCCATTCGGGGTACCAGGCCCGGATCGGGCTCCAGGGGCACCATTCCTGGGAGACCCGCTTCCATCGGATCAATGCCCGGCTGCCCGCCGGACTGATGGCCTCGGAGGTGTGTGCGGAGAGTTGGCCGGGCCAGGGGCTCTTGGAATCGGCGATCGAGTGCGTCCGTTGCTGGCGGCTCTCGTCGGGTCATTGGGGCGCGGTCCGGGCCCAGCACCGCGTTTACGGCTACGACATCAAGCGGGGCAGCAACGGCATCTGGTACGCCACGGGCATCTTCGGCCGCGAGTAGGGCGGACATCTTGCCTGCCGCCATGGACGCCAGGAGGGCAGGCATCTTGCCTGCCGCCTTCATGAGGGCAGACATTCCTGTCTGCCGCCGTAGACGCGCGGAGGGCAGACATTCCTGTCTGCCCCGGCCGGGCGGGAACTCTCACCGCGTCGAGCACCCTTGGTCCCAGCGACGTGTTGCCGGGCCACCCTGAACGGTGTAGAATCGGCCTTTGCCGCGAGGCAAGTAGTCCACGCCACGAGCATTGCCGCTGAGCCGCTTCGCGGTCGCGGCTAGGTGGGTGCCGGCGCCCGGCGCCGGGGGACCCAGGCCGTCTTCAGCACGCGAGAGCATCAGGCGGCAGGACGACCGTAGAGCCTGCCGCGAGTCATCCTCAAGTCACCGTTGCGAACTGCGAGGTGCCAAGATGAAGAGGAATTCGTGGCTGGTTGCGTGTGTCGCGATGCTTCTCTGTGGCGAAGCGACCGCGCAGGATGATTTCGGGCCGATCACGCCCAACACCCTCCGGGTGGAACCAATTCGCGCAGGAGACCCGGGGAGTTGGATCCTCCTGAAGGACCATCGAGAGATCGGATCTCCCACATTCTCTCCGGACGAGCAGTGGATCGCCTTCGACGGCTACCAGCGCGGCTACTACGGCAGCGACGCGGAGGTGTGGATTGTCCGTCGGGACGGAACGGAGCTTCGCAAGCTGACCACCGGGGCCACTCCCCGTTGGTCTCCCGACGGGAAGCGGTTGCTCTTCATGCGAGAGAAAACGATGCGGCCGGGCGCGAAGCTCGGCATCTTCGTTATCGACCGGGATGGGAAAAACGAGCGCTTTGTCTGTCCCGGGCGCTGGCCGGATTGGGCCCCGGACGGGAAACAGATAGCCTTCTCCCGCGATTCGCGGGACGTGCCTTCGGGCGGGGTGAAGAGCATGTCGCGGGTCTACGTGGCGAAACCGGACGGGAGCGACGCCAAAGTGATTGCCGACGGAGACGGTCCCAGTTGGTCGCCCGACGGGAAGAAGATCGCCTGCTGCTACCGCGACCCCGGAGGCAGGGCGCCGGCCATTCGGATCGTGGATTTGGAGGCAGGCAGCCAGCAGATCATCGGGTACGGATGGTATCGGGCCAACTGGTCGCCGGACGGCAAGCGGGTCGTGGCGAATGGGTACACCTTTCAAGGACAGGGGATGGTTGAGCTTTCCGTGTTGAGCCCTTCGAGGCCCGAGCCGCTCTTCGCGAAGTATCGCCAGCCGGCATCGCCGTGCTACTCCGCCGACGGGAAGTACGTGGTGTTCGTCGCCCGGCGGCCGCCTGACGATCCTGAGAGATAATCGTCCCTGTTCGTCCACTGGCGGCCATCTGGTCCAGTGGTATCAATCGTAGCGATTCCGCACGCCCCGGTGTTGCGATTCCGCAGCACCGCAGGTGGAAAAAAGTCCCCATGTTGCCAAATCGCGTGCTACGGTTGCGTTGGTGGAGCGCTGCGCAAACGCTGCAAATCGCGCGCTTTCACAACTGGAGCGTGGAAATGGGCCTGCTGGGACGCCCCCGTCGATTCGCCCTCGCCGTAACGGGGATTGCCTGCGCGATCCTGCTGGCCGGATGTGCCGAGTGCCGCTGGCCGCGGATCGACCCCAGCGGGGAGCGCGTCTTCGTCCTCGCCCCCGAGCCCGAAAACCCCCGCTACAGGGAACTCCCCGCCGGGCAACTCCCCTGGGACCCGGTCGAGGTCATTCTTACTCCCCGCGCAATCGCCGCCCCCGTCGGCAGCGAGGTCGTCCTCCTGGCCGGCGTGCGCGGCCCGGACAACTACCTGAGAACCAACGAGCGGGTCCAGTGGGCGATCTCCGCCGGGAGCGTCGGCCAGTTCGTCGAGATCGACAAGGGGACGTACTGGGACCTGGTGGTGGGCGACTTCACCTGGCCTCGCATCATCAGCCCCACTTCGGCCGTCGGCACCACGTCGCGGCGGCATGTGCGATTGACCCGGGGCACGCCCACGCCCGGCGACGACGTCCTCGTGGCCAGCGGGCAGACGTGGATCACCGTCACCTCGCCCATGGAGGGGAGCACCTACGTCACCGCCTATGCCCGGGAGGTCTACGGTTGGGACCGCCACAAGCAGAGCGCAGTGATTCATTGGATCGATGCCCAGTGGCGATTCCCTCCTCCGGCCATCGTTGCGCCCGGAGGGCGCCAGGTGCTCACCACAACGGTGACGCGCCAGTCCGACCAGTCGCCCGCCATCGGCTGGAGGGTGAGATACACGATCTGCGGCGGTCCGCCCGCCGGGTTTGTCCCCGCCGGGGCCCAGACGGCCGAGGTGGAGACCAACGCATCGGGCCAGGCGAGCGTCGAGATCGTCCAGCGCGAGCCCGCCGCAGGGACCAACCGGGTGGACATCCAGGTAAGTCGCCCGGTGCAAGCGGGCGCCCCCGCCGGCACGCTCACGGTCTTGGGGAGCGGCTCGACGATGGTCACATGGTCTGCCCCGGGCATGGGGCCAACTGCGCCCTGGGCCCCCGGCATCCCGCCGACTGTCCCGCCGGCTGCTGCCGTGCCGCCCTTCGTGAGTCCGGGCGTGCCCGGCGCACGGCCGGGTTTGGAAGTCAAGATCGCCGGTCCCGAGCGGGCCACGGTGGGCGAGAAGGTGCAGTTCAACATCACGCTCATCAATCGCGGCCAGACCACGGCCACGGGGCTCTCGATCACCGACACCTTCGACCGCGGACTGGTGAACGAGTTGGCCCCGGGTCGAAATATGATCGTCCGGCCCTTGCCCTACGATCTGGCTCCGAACGAGGCCCTGGAGCTCCGCGTCGATTTCGTGGTGTCCAAGGCCGGCCGGCTGTGCCATAACGTCGAGGTCACGGGGGCGGGCGGGCTCCGGGCGATGTCGCAGAGCTGCGTCACGGCGGTCGAAGGGGGAGCGAAGGTCCCCTCGGGGCCGTTCGGACCCGCTGCGCCGCCACCCTCCGCGGCCACCGGCCGACTCACCGTGAAGATGATCGCGAAGCCGGGTACTGCGGAAGTCGGCGATAGTGCCGCGAGGATTGAGACGGCCACGGTCGGCCAGCTTGTGCTGCTTGAGATCGACGTCACCAACAGGGGCCTACAGCCGCTGACCAGCGCCACGCTCACAGCCACTCTGGACCCCGCTTTGAAGCCGGAGAATGCCACTACGGGCTTCCGGAAGGAGCCATCCGCTCTCTCGTGGACCTTGGCGACGCTCGCGCCAGGTGAGCAGTACCAGTTCGGGATTCAGTGCAGGTGCTTGCAGCCCATCGCCGGGGCTTACGTGCGGGCCCACGTCACGTCGCAGCAGGGCGTGCAGGGCGAGGATAGCCTGTGGCTGCCGATCCGCGCGGCAGGCCCCGGCACGCCCAACACCTCCGGAATGCCCGGCGCCGAGGGTCAGCCGGGATTCTCCGCCCTCCGCGTGAGCATCAAGACGCTTTATGAGCCGATTGCCGTGGACCGGATGCTGACGTATACGGTGCGCGTCGACAACACCAGCGCTACTGCCGAAGAGCGGGACGTTGCGGTCAGCGTCGAGGTGCCGCCGGAGATGATCCCTTCGGCGTTTGGCACCACGGGCCCGACGGCGTTCACGTTCAAGGGGCAGGTCGTTACGTTCGAGCCCAAGGCCCGGGTCCTCCCGGGCGAGGGCCTCGAATACCGAGTGCGCGTGCAGGCCAAGAGGGCCGGCAACGTCCGCGTCCAGGCCAGGGTCACCAGCCAGTCGCTCCGCGAGCCGCAGGTCGCGGAAACGCGGACGACGATCCTCGAGGGCTAAGGCGTGCCCCGCTTCGTCATTCTCCAGCACGACGGCCCAGAAGGGCTGCACTGGGATTTCATGCTCGAAACCGGCCCGTCGCTGGCGGCCTGGGCACTTCCCCAGGCGCCGGGATCAGCGGAGCGGATCGCTGCCCGCGCGCTCCCCGAACATCGCCTCGCCTATCTCGACTACGAAGGCCCGGTTTCCGGCGGCCGGGGCACTGTGACCCGGTGGGACGAAGGGAGTTACGAGGTCGAGCGTCAAGCGGAGGGGCTCCTCGTCGTGGTCCTCTCGGGCAAAAGGCTCACCGGCCGGGCCACTCTGGAAAGAACTTGCGAAGGGCCGGAGGCGTGGCAATTCGCATTTGAGGCTCCGCGGCCAGGAATGTCGAAAGACAAATGACGAAAGAATGTCGAAAGTCAAATGACGAGAGAAGCACGAAGCACGAAGGAAGACTTGCGGTTCGCCGTTTCGTGCTTCGACATTCGGACTTCTTTCGTCATTTGAGTTTCGACATTCGACATTCGCACGTCACGGCCGCCGGCTCGTGCCGGCCACGCGGATGATCCCTTCGTCCAGCTCGATGGCGTCGATCTCGACGAGCTTCTCGCCGGGGTTGCGCGGCGGCGGGATCGTGACTAGCGCAACCGGGTCGCCGCCCTCCTGCCCCCAGCGGACCTCCCACTCCAGCCGGCTGGTCCCCTGAGCGACCTCACTGAGGATTCGCTCCAAAGGAAGCGGAAAGCTCCCCGCCCGGACCCGCTGGACCCGCAACGCCACGACGTTCGGCCCGGACAGGTAGACGTCCACCCCGAGCGACACGACCGTATCCAGCGCCGGGGTGCGAAACCGGGCGGCGATCGTCACCCCGTCCTTCGTGATCGAGACCCGGGGATCGGACAGGCCCGACGGCAGCACGTCCGGGCGTTGCTTGGCGAGATCGGCGGCCAGATAGCCGTTGATCTGCTCGGCGGTGAAGACGGCCTGCCAGCGGCCTTCCCTTTTCAGGTCGCTCACCAGACCGGCCACCTGACGCTGCATCTCCTTGTTGGCCGTCTTCAGCTCCTCGGCTCCGGCGAGCAAGGCCTGCCGGTAGAAGTCGGGCACGTGCTTCAGCGCGCGGTAGACCGCTATCCCACCCACGGCCGCGACAATCGCGATGACCAGCAGGATCCATCCTGCGGTGCGGAGCCACCTCGGCGAAGACCGCTTCGGCGGAGCAGACGGGCGGCTCGGGGACCGTCCGTAAGGCCGACTTCCGCCGATGTAGTATCTGTCGGGCATAAAGCAGCCTTCAGCGATCAGCTTTCAGCAGTCAGCTTTCAGCTATCAGCCGGCGGGGATCGGAGGCGGCTGAAGGCTGAAAGCTGATGGCTGATAGCTCCTCACTCTCGGAATCTGAGTAGCGCGTAGTTCTTCTTGCCGCAGCGCAGGACGATGACCGACTGGCTGGCCAGGTCGTCGGGGCCGAGCCGGGCCTCGACGCCCTGGGCGCGGCGGTTGTTCACGTAGGCCCCGCCCTGGGAGATCGTCCGCCGCGCCTCGCCCTTGCTCTTGGCCAGCCCGGCCTCGACGAGGGCATCGACCAGGCCCAGCCCTTCGCCAACGAGCCGATCCCGGGAAAGCTCCTTGCTGGGCACGTCGGCAAAAACCTCGCCGAGCTGGGCGTCCGAAAGCTCGTGGATTTCCTCGCCGAAGAAGACCGCAGTCGCCCGTTGGGCAATCGCCAGGCCGTCCTCGCCGTGGACCAGCCGGGTCAGCTCCGAGGCCAATCGCCGCTGGGCCTCGCGCCGGCCGGGATCGGCCGCATGTCCGGCCTCCAGGGCGAGAATCTCCTCTTGCTCCAGGTCGGTGAAGAACCGCAGGCAAGGGCCCACGTCGGCATCGGCCAGGTTGATCCAATACTGGTAGAAGCGATACGGGCTGGTCCTCTCCGCCGACAGCCACAACGCGCCCGACTCGGTCTTGCCCATCTTGGTGCCGTCGCTCTTGGTCAACAGCGGGCAAGTCATGCCGTAGAGTTGCACGCCGTGCAGTCGCCGGGCGAGGTCGATCCCGGCGGTGATGTTCCCCCACTGGTCGCTGCCGCCCACCTGGATCCCGCAGCCGTAATGCTGGTGCAGGTAGACGAAGTCGTAAGCCTGGAGCAGCATGTAGCTGAACTCGGTGTAGCTCAGCCCGCCGTCGGACCGCTCCAGGCGGTTCTTGACCGAGTCCTTGGCCAACATCACGTTGACGGGGAAGTGCTTGCCCACGTCGCGGAGGAACTCCAGGTAGCCGAAGCGTCCCATCCAATCGTGGTTGTTGACCAGCAAGGCGGAGTGAGGACCGGCGTCGAAATCCAGGAACCGCCGAAGCTGCCGGGCGATCGCGGTCACGTTGGCTTGAAGGACCTCGACGGAGAGCAGATTGCGCTCCTCGCTCTTGCCGCTGGGGTCGCCGATCATCCCGGTGGCCCCGCCCACCAAGGCGATCGGCCGATGCCCGGCCTTCTGAAACCGCCGCAGGATCATCAAGGCCATGAGGTGGCCCACGTGCAGACTGTCGGCCGTGGGATCGAACCCGGCGTAGACCGTGCGCGGCCGCTCCATGAACCACGCGGGCAGGTGCTCGTCGTCGGTGGTCTGGTTGATCAGGCCGCGCCAGCGGAGTTCGGCGAAGAGGTCGAGCATGGGGAAGGGTTCAGGGTTCAGGGTTCAGCATCTCGCCCAAGTGGACCTCGACGCAATCGGCCGCGACTTCGGGATCATACCCCCCTTCCAACACACTGACTAGCTTGCCGCCGGCGTAGGTTTCGGCCACGTCGAGCACCAGGCGGGTGAGCGGCTCGAAGTCCTCGGTTTCGAGGCCCAGGTTCCCGACCGGGTCCAACCGATGGGCGTCAAATCCGGCGCTGAGAAAAACCAGTTGGGGCTTCATTTGCGCGGCGAACCGGTCCAAGGCGCCGCTGAACATCCCTAAGTAGTCTTTACGGGTGGTGCCGAAGGCCACGGGCAGATTGAGCGTCGTCCCCAGTCCGTCTCCGGAGCCCGTCTCATCCTCCTGGCCCGTGCCGGGGAAAAACGGCCAGCGATGGATGGAGAGGAACCCCACCCGGGGGTCTTCCCAAAAGACGTATTGTGTGCCGTTTCCGTGGTGAACGTCCCAGTCCACGATCAGGACGCGGTCCAGGCCCAACTCGTCCACCGCCGTTTGTGCGGCGACGGCAACACTGTTGAAGATGCAAAAACCCATGGCCCGGCGAGGAAGTGCATGGTGCCCTGGGGGGCGCACCAGGCAAAGGGCGTTCTGGTCCTCGCCTCGGAGGAGCCGCTCAGCCGCGTCACAAACCGCCCCCGCGGCCAGCAATGCGACATCGTAGGACGCGGGACAGGCGACCGTGTCCACGTCGAGATCCCCCCCTCCGGACTTGCACAGGGCCCAGACCTCGTCGATGTAGCGCGAGGCATGGACCCGGGCCAACCGTCGTCGCGAGACCGGCTCCCACGTGGGGTGCCCGCATTGGGCATCCATGCCGTTTTGCTGGAGCCGAGGGGGGATCTGCCGGATGCGATCCGCCCGCTCCGGGTGGGAACCGGTCTCGTGCTGGAGGAAGGCGGGGTCGTAGTACAGCAGCGTCATCGACGAGGATCCTCGGTCGGGTTGTCACCACTGTACGCCCAGCCCGGCCGGTCTGTCAAAGGCGAGACAACTTGACACCGCAGTCCGGGCAGTGGTAGCCTATAAGTGTGTTTTCCCAAAGCCATTCGGCACCGAAGGTTGTGAATTCTATGTCTACTCTGACTCGGCGTCGCAGCGGTCGGTTTGCGCTTGGGTATCGACTCGTTGCGGTGACGCTTCTGTTGGGGTGGTTTGGGTGGCTTGTGCAAGCCGTGCCGGCCCAAGCCCCACAGCCGGACCAGACGAAACCGGCGCCTTCCCAACCGCCCAGTCAAACGCAACCGGCGCCTCCCGAACCGCCGGAGGCCGCCGAGCCTGCCGCGCCCGCGCCGAAGGCGCCGGCGCCCAAGGCGTCCGAGACTGCCCCCGCTCCGGTGAGGCAGGTGGACCCTCAGCAGGAGACGCCTGCCGCCCGAAAGGCCGTCAGAGAGATTCTGAAGGCAGGCACGCTCGGCGACAGCCAGAAGCAGCAACTCACTGCATATTACGACGGATTCGCCTTTCCCCGGTGGACGGACCCCTTGCATTATGCGTCGATCCCGGCATTCCGGGCAGACCTGGCCGCCGACCTGAGGTCCGCGGCGAGCGGCCCGGTTTACGATTCTCTCGTCGGACTGACGATCGCCGGGATGAAGGAGTTCATCAAGCCGGAGTATGCCGACGTCGTGCGCTACAACGCCATGCTAGTCATCGGCGAGTTGAACGTAGCAGAGCGCACGCGGCCCGTCGTTCCCCTCCCGGAAGCGCAAACGGTGCTCCTCAGCGAACTGAACAACCCCAACGAAAGCGACTTCGTCAAGGTGGCCGTACTGATCGGCCTGGAGCGTCATTGCGGTCTGGGATTCTCGGATCCGCAGGTCCGCAACAACCAGGTGGTCGCGCCCTTGTTGACGCTGGCCCAGTCCGCGGCGCCGCCCGGCCGCTCGCCGGAAGGACATGCGTGGATGCGGGCCAAGGCCATTGATGCCTTGGCGGCCTTGCGTTATCCCGGCTTAGACGGCGCCCTACCAGTCGCGTTGAAAGACATGGTCCGCACCGATGATCCCAAGAGTGTGCCGCCAATGGTGCGGGTCGCCGCGGCCAAGGCACTGGGGTCGCTGGACTATCAGCAGGCCACCGGGGGGATTAAGCCCATGGAGCTGGCCACGGCGCTGGCCCAGATGGCCAGCGACGCCTGCGCAGCGGAGCGGAAACGCCTCCCACCCCAGACGCTGGCGACGGGCTCGTCGGACGCCGGCCGGGTAGGCCCCCGCCGCCCGACTGGCCCCGGCGGCTATTCGCCCGGAAGACGCCCGGGATTGTCCCCGATGGGACCGGGCATGGAAAACCTGCCGGACGACCCGGAGCACGTCCTCCAGTACCGCCGCCGGCTCAAGACCGAGATCAAGGCAGTGCAAACGGGCCTCGGCAACGCGAGCAAGGCGCGCGAGACGGGGGTCGTCGCACTGGTCGTCGGCACTCCCGACGAAGCGCTCGTCAAGGACCTGTGCAAGGTCGTGCAGGAGTTGATGTCCAAGGTCCTCGACGACAAGGAAATCATTCTCTACGAGTTGAACACGAAGGTCGACGAGAGCAAGGCCCGATTGGACGAGTTCTTGAGCAAGGCTCTCGGAGCCGGGGGTGCCGGGCCGGCGCCCGTCGCCACGCCGGCGCCGAAGGGACCTCCGCCGGCCATGACGCCGCCTGCCGCGGGAGGCTCCAACGAACCGGCCGCCCCGCCGGCAACCCCCTAGTTTCTCTTGGACAAGGACATTGGGCCGGTCGATCCGCGATCGGCGGGCCCGTTCCGACAATGGTGATCCGGCAAATGGATTTGCCCGACGTGTTGGCCCCTTCGAGGCGAAGGATGCGGGTGGTGCCCGCGGTGGGCTGCCTGCTTATCGGGCTGGCGGGCGTAGGATGCTCCTCGCAACCGGCCGCCGCGTGGCACGGACTTGCGGTCCCCGCAATTGCGCTGCTCCCTCCCGGCGAGTCCTCCTCCGATGCGGCTCGGGCCAAGGAGGATCCCCGACTCTCGGACGCCCTGAAGAGTCCCGATGCCGCCGTCAGGGCAGACGGGATGAAGGCGTGGGGTGAGGGCCGTGGGGAGATGTCCGCCGCGGTGCTCGCCCAGTTGGCCAGGGACCCCGATCTCCGCGTCCGCACGGCGACGATTCAGGCGGTCGCGCGAAGGCGTCCGGCGGGCTGCGAGCCGCTGCTGATCGCGGCCGTCGGAGACCGGGACGTCCAGGTGCGGCTCGCGGCAATCGCCGCGCTCGGAGAATTGGGGGGCGCGCAACCGCAGACCGTGCTGCGGCAATCGCTGGCCGACCGCGGCGAGATGATCCGCAAGGCGGCCGTTTCTGCACTGGCAGCCTCGGGCGACGTGGATTCCGTGATCCGGGCCAAAGACGATCCCTCGTGGCGCGTGCGCCTGGAGGTGGCCCGAGCCCTGGCCCAATACCGGGACCGCCAAGCGGCTGCCGCGGCCGTACAGTTGTCGGGCGATCCCAGTCCCGCGGTCCAGCAGCAGGTGCTTGCGTCGGTGGGCCAGTGGCCGCTCCGCCAATCCGGCCCGATCCTTCTGGAAGCACTGGGCAAGGAGACCTATCAGACCCGGCGCGCGGCGGCGCAACAACTCGCCGCCGTCTGGGCCCCCGCAGCCGAGTTCCCCGTGGACGGCAACCCGCAACAGCGGGCAGAAGCCTTGGCTCGCCTGCAAGAGCGTTTTCGCCGCGAGATCGGACTGGTGGACCCGGGCGTCTTGGCCGAGGCCGGGCGGCAGGCGGACGCAGGTCGCGATGCGCGAGTCTCGACGGAAGCACTGGCCGAGGTGGAGCGACTGGCATCGGACGACGTGCGGGTCCGGCGCCGGGCAGGCGAGCGACTGGCCGAGCTGGCGCGGGACCGAGGTCCGGGACGGCCGGCCACGTTGCGGCTGGCCGAGGCAATGGCAAGAGAAGCCGACCCGCTGGTTTGGCGGAGCGTTCTCATTGCCGTCGAGTCCGACGGGAGCGAGCCGGCGATCCGGCTGGCGTACATGGCGATCGGCCACCCCGGGGCGGAAGTCCGGCGCCGGGCGTGCGAGCATCTGGCCGCCCACCCTAGCCCGAGACACGCCGAGGTCCTTCTGCCCGCCCTGGAGGACGCCAACCCGGCGGTCGCGATCGCGGCCGCACGAGGTCTTGGAGCGACGGGGCGACTGGAGGACGCGGAGCCGCTCAAGCGGCTCCTGGGGTCGGGCAGCGAAGCGGTGCGCGTCGAAGCGGCCGCGTCGCTGGCCC
>CAYGZI010000038.1:0-18040 GCA_964354245.1 uncultured Planctomycetaceae bacterium | reverse complement strand
CCGGGCGATTCCAGGGTCGCCCGTTGGCCGGTCCGCTGGTAGATAAACGGTTTTCCCGTCGTCGGGTCGGGCGGGATCGGGACTTCGGTGACGTCGTCGAGCTTGTCCGGCAGGCGGCCGTCGTGGGTGGCGCCGTAGAGGCGAATCGCCTCCACGACCCGCAGCGCGTCGATGTTCCGCTGGTGCCTGGCCTGAGCGCGATAGGCGTTGCCGATCGCCGGCAAGAGGAATCGCGCGAGCGGAATCGCGCCTTGATGCTCCGCGCTGCGGAGGCGCCGATCCGCGTCGGCCAGCCCCTTTTCCGCCTGCGGCCACGGCACGGCGAACCACTTAAACATCTCGTCGCGGAACTCGTTATAGGTCTGTATCGTGTCCAGAAGGACCACCTGCGTAATGGGCATGGCCTCGACCTGCGCGGCGGTATATCCGCGCGCGATCATCCCTTGCTTCGCCCGCGGGTACGCCCACACGGCAATGCCGGCCGTAACCAGCGGTTGCAGGCGGGGCGCGACTCTGGGCCCGCTGTCCCAACCCGCGGCACGGTCGGTCAGTTTCTGAAGAATCCTCCGCCACTCGTCGGGCGGGAGGTCCTTCTTGTCCAGGTCCCGCAACTCGGGATAGGAGAGGTAGAGCATCGACCATTCGGCCTCCAAGCCCGGCCGCATGTCCACCAGCGGCTGCGGCAGGTGAGTCAGGGCCCAGTAGAGGTTGGGCGCGTCGGGCCGCTGGACGAACTCCTCGACCCGCTTCGACATCATGTTGCCGATGGCCATGCCCACCAAGGCGTTGACGAGAGTCGGCGCTTGGCCCGCGTGGCGGGCCAGACCGTAGCCGGTCTGGAGCGTGTGGAGGGCGTCGTCGTATTTCCCGTCGGCGATCTCGACGCGGGCCCTGACGGCCAGCATCCGGCCGAAGCTGCGGAGCTGCTGCAGCTCGGGCAGGAGAATGCTGAAGAACTCCCCTTCGCGGATGGGCAGCTCCCAATCGACCGACTCGCGGCGGGCCGCCCGGTCGAGGAAGTGGACGGGAAAGCCCTGAGCCGCTTTGCGGACTTCGTCCTTGGGCAGCTTCTCCAGCGGCATATCGACCCACTGGATGATCTTCTCCCAGAGCTTCTGGTTGCTGAAGAAAGGGATCTGCTCGGCTGTCACCTTGCCGTACAGCACGGCGGCGTTCCCCGGGCGCCGGTCGGGCAGCGGCGGGAAGAGGTGATACTTCAGGGCCGGTCGAGGCTCAGTGGCGGGGTGCAGGACGAGCTTAACCGTCTCCGGCCCACCTTTGGCAGCGGCCGGCTCGAACGGCGCGTCGATGGCCACCTGGGCGAGCGCCGCTGCCGGGGCCAGGAGGATCCCGGCCACCAAGAGGTAACTCCAACGTAATCTCATGATTGGGCTCCTAACGCGGCAAAGCCGCGGCGAAAGGGGCTAGGGACTAGGGATCGAAGCCGACGTAGGCTGGGGCGGAGCCCCAGATTCCCGGTTTTCGCGTGGCTGGGGCTGCGCTTCGCTCCGCCCCAGCCTACTACTCACGAATTCTCCAAGAGCGACTCCAAGAGTTCCCGGTACGTGGCGGGGGCGGCGGGCGGGACGGTCTCGCCGCTGCCGGCCGGAGGTTTCCAGGCGTCCAGGCCTCGATCCAAGACCCGCGCCAACAGCTCGTGGTACGAATCACGCGGGGGCGGGAAGCGAAGCGATGTTGCTTGCACATGCGCGCTCAGTCCGGAGTCCGGAGTCCGGAGTCCGGAGTCCGGAGGCTGGAGTCTGGAGTCTGGAGTCCTATCGGCAACCGCGGCCTGTTCGGCGGACGGCTGGCCCGGGGCCGAGACCTGTGCGATCCGATCGCCAGACCCCGTCTCCGGACGCACCAAGAGCGCGACCAAAAGGGTTGCCGCCACCGCGCTCATCGCCGCAAAGGCCGAGGGCCAAGCCCACCGGGCTCCGCGCGCGGGCGCCATGCCTACGCTTGTCGCGGGCGCGGGTGCCATGCCCACGCTTGTCGTGGGCATGTTGCGGCGGGACGTGCATGGCGACGCAACCGTCGCCATGGCACCCGTGCGCCCGGCAACCGACGCCTGGCCGGCCAGGAACATCAGCCGGTCGCGACTGATCCGGTCCCCGCGCGGGACCAGCGACGCCAGCGCGGCCTCGATCTCCTTCAGGTCGTCGAGCCGGTTTTCTTCTTCTGCGGACATATTCCCAACCTCTCTCGCAAGGTCGCCAGGCCCCGCTCGTACCGGCGATGGACGGTGCTCTTCGAGCCGCCGGTCAACTCGGCAATCTGGTCGAAAGACAACCCGCCCCACAGCCGGGCGACAATCGTTTCCCGTTGCTCGATGGGCAGGCGCTCCAAGGCCCGGGTGGCCGCGGCGGCATCCAGTCGCTCACCCTCGCGGGGCTCGAACCAGGGGTCGGTGGCGTGGGCCACGGCCGCTTCCCGCCTCGCCCGCCGGCCCGAGGAGCGTGAGGCGCTCAGCGCCTCGTTCCGCACGACCCGGTAAAACCACGCGACGAGGTTCTCCGGCAAGGCCGCCTGTCGGACCAAGGCCAGAAATGCCTCCTGGACGACGTCTTCCGGCGTCTCGCACCACTGCTGGGCGTAAAGCACTAGCGCAGCGCCATGCTCGTCGAGGAGCCGCCCCAGGAGTTCCGGGCTCGCTCTGCTCATCCGAGGTTCTCGCTCCGCCCACTAGAACAAGGACGCCGCCGGGCCGCGGCTGTCTCACGCGCCGTTGGCCTTTATCCTCTATTTGAGGCAGGGCGACGGGGAAGATGCAAACGGATTTCGCGGGGGGCGGGTGGCGGGTGGCGGGGAGATTAAAGAGTGAGAAATGAGAAATGAGAAGGGCAAAGGGCAAAATGAAAAGCGAAAAGTGAAAGGCGATCGCTCCTTCGCCAATTTGCACTTTGCCCTTTTCATTTCTCATTTCTCACTGCACTCGCGACGATTCCCCATCGTCTTGCCCCTCATAGCGGGCCGTCCGCACCCCAACCACGGTGTGCGTCCGGTGCTTGACGCCCCGGCCTCGGCGGTGTTAACTGGTGTGTTTGGGCAGTAAACCAACTCAGTTCCTTGGGACCAGTTCTGTGCCTGGCACGTGCGTTATCGGCTTGCAGTGGGGCGACGAGGCCAAGGGGAAGATCGTCGATCTACTGACCGAGCAGCACGAGATCGTGGTCCGCTACCAGGGGGGAGCCAACGCCGGCCACACCGTCGTGACCGGCGGCCAAACTTACAAGCTCTCGCTCGTGCCCAGCGGCATCTTTCGCCCCCAGGTGCAGTGCGTCGTCGCGTGCGGGGTGGTCATCAGCCCGGCCAGCCTCGTGGCCGAGATCGACGGCCTGGTCGCCCGCGGGGTCAAGATCGGTAAGAACCTGATGCTGAGCGACCGGGCCCACGTGATCTTCCCGTGGCACATCGAGGAGGACCGGCTTCTGAACGAGCGGTGTGCCGGCGGAGAGGCCATCGGGACCACGCTGCGGGGGATCGGACCGTGCTACCGGGACAAGGTCGGCCGGTCGTTCGCGGTGCGTCTGGGCGACCTCTACCGCGACAGTTTCCGGCAGCGGATCGCCGAGATCACCGAGGCGAAGCGGCAAATGCTGGCGGGCTTCGGCCAGGAGGGCGGCGGGGCGCGTCTGGATGCCCAGGAGATATTCGCCCAATACCGCGAGTACGCCCGGCGCCTGGAGCCGCATGTGGCCGACACGACCGCCTATTTGCTGGATGCGGCTGAGGCGGACAAGAAGATTCTCTTCGAGGGGGCCCAAGGGGCCTTGCTGGACATCGACCACGGCACCTTCCCCTTCGTCACCAGCAGCAATAGCTCCGGCGTGGGCGTATCCAGCGGCTCGGGCGTGCCCGGCCGCTATCTGAGCAAGGTGATCGGCATTGTGAAGGCGTATACGACGCGGGTGGGCGGCGGCCCGTTCCCCACCGAGCAGGACAACGAGACCGGCCGGCACATCCGCGAGCGCGGCAACGAGTACGGCACCGTCACGCGCCGCCCGCGGCGCTGCGGCTGGTTCGACGCGGTGGCGGTCCGCTACTCCGCCCGGCTCAGCGGCGCGGACGTGCTGGCCGTGATGCTCCTGGACGTGCTGAGCCAGCTCGCGGAACTGAGGATGTGCGTGGCTTACGAGTTGGACGGCCGGCGCATCGATCATTTCCCCAGCCACGTGGACGACTTGCGGCGGGTGGTGCCGGTGTACGAGACCTGGCCGGGCTGGCAGCAAGAGATCAGCGATGCGCGGCGGCTCGAAGAGTTGCCGCCCCACGCGAGGGCCTATCTGGAGCGGATCAGCCAGCTTATCGGCCGTCCGGTGGAGATCGTTTCGGTCGGCGCCGATCGGCGGCAGACGATTCTTGCGGGGAGGTAGCGACGGGGGCCGCTATGACGCCACTCACCAACGCGACGGCCGCCCCGGCGATCGACATCCCCAAGGACCGCTTGCCGTGCCACGTGGCCATCATCATGGACGGCAACGGGCGATGGGCCCAGCGCCACGGGCTGCCGCGGATCGAGGGGCACCGGCGCGGCGTGGCCAGCGTGCGTCGCACCACCCAGGAGTGTACGCGGCTGGGGATCCCGCAGCTTACGCTCTACTGCCTGTCGAGCGAGAACTGGAAGCGGCCCCGCAACGAACTCGACTTCCTCATGCACCTGCTCCAGCAGTACATGATCGAGGAGCGGGCGACGATCCAGGAGCAGAACGTCCGCGTCAGCGTGATCGGGCGCCGCGACGGCATTCCCGAGGACGTGCTCCGGGAAATGGACAAGACCGTGGTCATGAGCCAGCCCAATGCCGGCTTGCGGCTTTGCCTGGCCATCAACTACGGGTCCCGCCAAGAGTTGGTCGACGCCGTCCAGCGGATTGCCGAGGAGGTCGAAGCGGGGCGGCTCCTCCCGGACCAGATCGGCGAGCAAACGGTGTCCTCGCACCTCTACACGGCCGGGATGGAAGACCCGGACCTCCTGATCCGCACCGCCGGCGAGATGCGGGTGAGCAACTTCCTGCTCTGGCAGATCAGCTACGCCGAGCTTTGGGTCACCGACCGCTGCTGGCCCGAGTTCGACGAGGAGCAGCTCCACGAGGCGCTTCGGGCCTATGCGGCCCGGGACCGCCGGTTCGGCGGATTGAGAAGGCCCGGCCTCACGCCCGGCGGCGCCGCAGGCGGGTGATCTGGTGCCGCGGGGCGCGCATGTCGTTGGCCATATCGACCGACTAATGAAAAGGCAGGAACTCGATCCGGTCGCGCATGTCCGCCGGATCTAGAACTCGGGCGAGGAGCTCCAAATCGCGAACTGCCTGGCCAATGGTGATGCCAAGTTGCGGCGCGTAAGCCAGCCCCGCAAATGGCCGGCCTTCGCGAAGCCAATGATGGGTGATCGCCAACAGATCGTGGTCCTGGCTGAAGAGTACGCGTTCCAGTGCCCGCGCCCGTTCCAGGAGTAGAGCGTCCTCCAACTCGGCCGATCCGTCTTCGTAGGCGGTCAGCGTGTCGATGCCTCGCCCCCTAAGACCGCGCGTTATGGCGGAAGGGACATGGTGGTCCATGTACCATGCGAGAGTCACGGCAAATGCCCCAGGGCGCGGAGTTTCAGGCGGATCGCGGACTCGCCGAGTTCGCTACGGATGCGCTCGGTTTCGCGAAGCCTGCGTTCAATGTCTTCGTCGATCTCCCGTTGGTTATCGTAGTAGTAGGCCAGCGCGCTATGGATCTGGGAAAGCGTTAGATCCGGGTGTTGCCGGCGGATCTCGTGCGCGTCCCAACCGTGAGCGATCTGATCCATTACGATCTCGACGACCTTGATCTGCGTCCCGGCGATGGACGGGACGCCGGTGGAACTGAGCACAACGTGACCGTACTCGACTGTTGCCATCGAAGCCTCCCACAAGAAGCCGGCCGCCTCGAATCTCCCGATCCGGCCGCCTAATACTATCATAACCGGCGGGTCCGCGAGTGCCACCCCGCTACCGGATCGGCGGTTCGGGCACCGCCGCTTCGCGGACCGGATCGGCCCCGGGGAGGAACACCCAGTACTGCGAGCCGCCCCAGGGGCGCGGCTCGAGCCATTCCCGCTCGCTGGCCGGCAGCGAATCGTGAAGGAGGTAGAACATGTCGGCCAGCACCGTGTCGTTGTTGCCGTAGTACGAGTGGCCCAAGAGGCTCGTGTCCACGTCCGAGACGTCGATCGTCTCGATCCCCGGCACGACCACCAGGGAGCTGCCCGAATCGCCCGCCCGCGGATAGCCGTGGAGCTTCTTGGAAAGGATCAACGCCTCGTCGTTGGACGACGCATAGAGCGTGACCCTGCGGGCGGTCCTGGCGATCGCGGGGGCGATGTCGCGCTTGAAAATGTCCGCGTCGATGTCCGGGGCGGTGAGGATCACCTCCTGGAACACCGGCCCGCTCCGCCGCAGTTGCCGCGACATCTCGGCCAGCGCCGAGGTCAAGGCGCGGTTGCCCATGCTGTGGGCGATCAGGTGGACCGACTCGGCCCCGGAGCGGCGCGCGACCGCCGTGATGAAGTCCTTCAAGTGCGGCACGGCCCAGGCCACGTTGGTCTCGTCCACCGCGTATTGCAGCAGGCCCGCCTGCGAAGGCCAACTGAAGAAGACCGGCGGCCCCTCGAACTTCAAGTCGTAGGCCAGTTGGGCGGTCCGCCGGGCGGCGTCCTCGAAGGTCACGTTGAACCCGTGGACGAAGACAAACGCCTCCCGGCGCTGCGCGGCGTCGACCCGCGACTTCAGCCGCGGGAAGAAGGCGTCGGCGGTCTCGGGGACCACGTCCAAGAGGACCACGTGCTTGCGCGGGTCCTGGCGGAACTGGAACTTCAGGATCGAAGGGCGCTCGATCCGCCCCACCTCGTGGTACCGGGGGACGCTCACCTCGCAGGTCCCCACCTCCAGCTCGCCCCGCCCGTCGCCGTAGCCCGGATGGTCGCTGGGATTGATCTGCTCGCTGTGCAGCCGGGCCAGCGTCGTTGCGACGCCCAGAAATATAGTAACCGCAAGCCCCCCGCCGAGCGCAATCCGCAGCCTGCGGCTCTGCGAGAGCCGCAACGCAACGAGCGCCAGGACGATGGTGATCCCGGCGCAAACGGCGGTCGCGTAGTACCATCCGAGATAGGCGTCCGTCCGGGCCTCCGAGGATTCCAGGAAGTTGCGGTCCGTGCCGTAGAACACGGTGACGACGGTGTAGTCCTCGGTGCTTGCCTCGGTGCCGGGGTCCCAGGGAGCGGCTTGGTTCTCGGTTGGGCTTGCCTCGGCCGTCGTTGGCTTGGCCGGCCCCTCACGTGTAGCCGCTGCGACACCCGCACGCCCGGCACGCGGCTCGCCCTCTTTGCGCGCCGCCGAAAAAGCGCGCGGCGTCATGCCGGCTTTCGGTGCCCCGACGCCAACGTCGCGCCGGGCGGACTTCGGCCCGCGCGAGACCTTTCGAGGACTGACGGGCCCCGCACTCGGCTCCGGCACACGCGGCGAAGCCTCGGGGGCGGTCGCCGGTCGGGAGTCAGGCACATTGGGCCGACCAACCTGTTTCGCAGAGGCCGTTTTCCCGACGGCAGCCTCCCCGGACAGTGCGCTTGCGGTACCGGATCGCTCGGGAGACTGCTTCGGCGGCTCTTTGTCGCGGGAACCGCAGCCCGGCCAAACCAGGAGGCTCGCGAAGAGTACCCCGACAAATAGGGGGCGGCAAGTGCAACGGCCGGAAAAGGTGACAGGCACCTTTTGTGCGAAGCACCCTTCGGGCCTTTCAGGCAAAAGGTGCCTGTCACCTTTTCCGGCCCCACCCCAACTCTTGACGCGGTTCCACTTAGAAACCCTGCTCATCAGACGGCTCCTCGGGGCAATCCGCCCCTGGCGCAGACCGCAATGGCGACTCCACCGAGTGGCGGGAGATTAGCAAAATCCCGCATCCGGCCCCAGGTCAGTTGTTGAAGGCGGAGCTTCACACCCCCCTTTGTCGGATTTATAATGACAGGACAGGGAGAAGGCCGTGGGCTGGCGATGAGACAGCCCCCCAGCGATTGGGACGGAGTGGGAGGCTGCCGCCGGCTGCGGCCAAGCGGGCCGAGACATAGGGCCGTCGGTGATTTGATGGGAATCCGATTCATCTGCCCCAACGGGCACAAGCTCCACGTAAAGGCCTTTCAGGCCGGGCGCCGCGGGATCTGTCCCCATTGCGGGGCCGGCGTGGCGATTCCCACGGAAAGCACTCGTCCCAGCTCCAAGCGGAAAGGCTCCAAAGGACTGAGAAAACGTGGGCCGGAAGCGGGCAGCCCCGCGGTCCCCGCGAGTCAGCGGCCCCCAGCCGGCCCGGCCTTTGCTCCGGTCTCGCTCGAGGAACCCGCCGAAGCCTTCGTTCCATTGGCGCCCGATGCGTCGGGTTCAAGCGGGGCACAGTCGGGCTGGACGGCGAGGATCGGCGGCATGTCGGGGTCGGCCGCGGATCGGGCTGAATCGGCCCCCAGCGATCCGCTGGCCGAGGCCCCGGACGCTGTCTGGTATGTGCGCCCCACTTCGGGGGGGCAGTTCGGGCCGGCAAGCCGGGAAACCATGAGCGCCTGGCTCGCTGAGGGGAGGGTCAGTGCCGACGCGTTAGTGTGGCGGGAAGGATGGCGCGACTGGCGGGAAGCCGCTACGGTCTTCCCTCATCTTGGTGGCAGCGACTACGTCCCTGGACTGCAGGAACTCCTGCCTGCGGAGCCGCTTGAGTACCATCCGGTGACTGCCGCTTATTCGAAATCCGGCAGAGAGAGGCCCGGTGCCCGGTTCGGCCTCATTCTGGCCATCGCCGTGCCCATTGCCCTACTCCTGCTGGCGGCGATTCTATGGTGGCTCCAGTCCGGCTGATACGGGGGTCAGATGAAACTGGCCTTGAATCGCCGGCCAGCCCTCTCTACTATGCCGCACCTTTCCCTGGGGTGGCCGGTCGGGCTGCCCTGCGAGCGATTCGCACACATCTTGGGCACCCTTCGTGAAGACGTTGCACCCGCCAACGAGCCGGAGCATTTCGTCGCTTGAAGGCACCGGCGCCGACGCTTTGCCTGTCGGCAGGGGGAAAGGAATGTCCGCCCTCCGACAGACAGGAATGTCTCCCATTCGACAGACAGGAATGTCTGTCCTCCTGCTCGCGGTGCTGTGCCAAGGAGCCTGGGGCCAGTCCGGCGCGACCGGCGAGTATAAGGCGTACCCTCTCAAGCACAAGGCAGCCGCCGACGCCGAGAAAGTGCTCTCGCCAATGTTGGCCGGCATGGGCGATTCCGCCCGGCTGGTGGTCGATTCCGGGGCCAACCAGGTCCTGCTCCGCGGGCCCGAGAAGGCCCACGAGATCGTGCGCCAGATGATCGAGTCCATGGATCGGGCGCCACCGGCCTCGCCCCCGGCGGCCAAGTCTGCGGACGGACCGCCCGACGCGAGCCTGGTGCTCCGGTCTTATCCGTGCGCCTCGGGTCAAGAGGAGCAAACGGCGGCTAGGGTCCGCTCGGTCTACGGCGGACGCAGCGACGTGCGCGTGGCGCCCGACGTCCATGCCGGGCAAGTGTGGGTCCTTGCCCCGGCCGGCGTTCACGACGAGATTCCGCGGCGGCTTTCCGGGTTGTCGCCCGCTTCCGGGGCGGCCGGCCGACTGCCCCGGCCTGAGAAGGATTCCGGGGCGGCCGAGGAGTTTGTCACCCTAAGCCGGCTCCGGATCGACCAGATGGAGACTTCGCTCCGCGAGCTGTTTGGCGCCCGCCTCGTGCCGGTCGGCGCCCGGCGCACGGGCCGCTCCGAATACCGGTTTGCCGATGCCTCGGGCCGCCAGGTCGAGTTGGTGCTCGACGGGTCGCGGAGGGGCGTGACGGTCTACGGGCGGGGCGGGCTCGCCCAGCAGTTCGTGCGATTGATCCGGCACCTGGACCGCCCGGCGGAGTCTGAGGGCGAAAGCGTCGAGATCGTGCCGCTGCGGCGCGCCGATCCGGCCACCGTGCGGCAAGCGGTCGAGGCCTATCGCGGCAACTTTGGGCCCGAGGGCCTGCTTCCACCGGACTCGGGGGCACCGAGCGACGGCGACGGCGCGCGCCTGCGACGCCCTTCGTCCCGAGTCGATCCACAAACAACACACTTTCAGCACAACGGGATCGAGCTGGTCAGCTACCTGTTCCAGCGCGAAGGCGGGGGCGCCGCCGCCCCGGCGGGCGCAAAGACCCCCAAGGCCGCCGCCGGAAAACCCGCGGCCAAGCCCCTGCAAGGCCCGGAGCGGCTCCGCCAGCTCCAGCGCGAGCTGACCGGCAACGTGGAAATCGAGACCCTCCCGGACCTGGACGTGATCATCCTCCGCGGACGCAAGCGCGACGTGGAGGAAGTGCGCAAGATCATCGAGGAGATCGAGCGGCTCAGCGCCGAGACGCAGCCGGTCATCGAGGTCTGTCCCTTGCGCCACGTCGGCGACGAGGCCCTGCTGGAGGTCATCCGCCAGGTGGAGGCGATCTACTTGACGGGCCGCCAGGGACGCCTGGTGATCGTCCCGCTGTTCAAGCCCAACGCCCTGTTGCTGATCGGCTGGGGCGACGTAGTGCGGGCCGCCAAGGAACTGATCGCAAAGCTCGACCGGCCCGTCGATCCGGACACCCAGCAGCGGACCTATCCGCTCCGCCACGCTTCGGCGGCCGAGATCCGCGCCACGCTCTTGGACTTCTTCAGCAGCCGGACGGGCGGGCTGTCGCCGCGCCTGCACATCGCGGTGGACCCGCGCACCAATGCGCTGGTGGTCCACGGTCCTCCGCGCGATCTGGCCGAGCTGGAGCTGCTGCTGGACAAGCTGGACGTGGCGGGCACCCAAGCCGTCTTACAGACGCGGGTCTTCCGCCTGGAGAACACCCTGGCCAACGACCTTTTTGCCACGCTCCAGGCGGCGATCAACGCGGCCCGCGGCGGGGCCGGACCCGCTGCGCAGAAATCCGCCGCCCTGGAGTTCCTCACCCGCGATCCGAAAGGAGAGAAGCTCGTCCGGTCGGGGATCCTGGCCGACGTGCAGATCACGCCCGATCCGCGCCTGAACGTGCTGGTCGTTGCCGCGCCGGCGGAGAGCATGGACCTGGTGGCCGCCTTGATCCGCGAGCTGGACGCGCCGGGCATGGTGGCCCAGATCAAGGTCTTCCGCCTCACCAACGCCGACGCCACGGCGATGGTCGCGACGCTCCGGTCGCTCATGCCGGTGGACGTGGCGACGGCCGGGCCGCAGATTGCGGCGGGGGTGAGCGAGCCCTCGGTAATGGGCCTGCGGTTCTCGGTCGATCTGCGGACCAACAGCGTGATTGCCGTGGGGTCGTCGGGGGTGCTGCGGATCGTGGAGGCCCTGCTCCTGCGCCTGGACACCCAGGACGTGCAGCAGCGCAAGACCACGGTCTACCGGCTGAAAAACGCCCCGGCCGTGGACGTGGCCAACGCGATCAACCTTTTCTTGCGGAGCGAGCGGCAGGTGCAGATGGCGGCCCCGGGCGCGATGAGCCCCTTCCAGCAGATCGAGAGCGAGGTGGTGGTCGTGCCGGAGCCGGTCAGCAACACGCTGATCCTCAGCACCACGCCCCGCTACTTCGAGGAGATCCAGAAACTGGTCGAGAAGCTCGACGCCCAGCCCGCCCAAGTGGTCATCCAGGTGCTGATCGCAGAGGTCTCGCTCCGCGACACGGACGAGTTCGGCGTCGAGCTGGGCCTGCAAGACTCGATCCTCTTCAACCGCAGCGTGCTCTCGGGCAACCTGGCGCCGCGGACGAGCAGCACGCAGCAGTCCACGCCCTCGGGGATCATTACGCAGACGGAAACCGACTTTCCGGCGGCCGTGCTGGACCCCGGATACCTGTTCAACAGCAAGGACCTGGGCAATAGCGCCAGCACCCGGGCGATGCAGAGCGCGGGGCGGCTCGGGCCCCAGGCGCTCTCCAACTTGAACGTCGGCCGGATCAACAACGAGCTTGGCTTCGGCGGCCTGGTGCTCTCGGCGAGCAACGAGTCGGTGAGCGTGCTCGTGCGCGCGCTCCAGGAATCGCAGCGCCTGGAAATCCTCGGCCGCCCGCAGATCCGCACGCTGGACAACCAGCCCGCCTTTATCCAGATCGGCGCCCGCGTCCCGCGGATCACCGGCACCTCCGTCTCGCCCACCATCGGGCAGGTCAACCAGCTCGTGTTGGAAAACGTGGGTCTGATCCTCGGGGTCACGCCCCGCATCAGCCCCGACGGCATGGTCGTCATGGAGATCGACGCCGAGCGGTCCGAGCTGGGTCCGGAGAGCGAGGGCATCCCCGTGTCGATCATCGAGAACAACGTGATCCGCTCGCCGAAGATCAACACCACCATGGCCCAGGCCACGGTCAGCGCCGCCGACGGCGAGACCATCATCCTCGGCGGGCTGATCACCAAGAACAACGCCTCGGTCGAGCGCAAGGTCCCCTACCTGGCCGACATCCCGCTTTTCGGGAACCTCTTCAAGTACCACTCCAAGCAGGTGCGGAGGACCGAGCTGCTGATCGTGCTCACGCCCCGCGTGGTCAGCGGCCCCGAGGACGAGGAGCGGCTCAAACGGATCGAGTCGTCGCGCATGCACTGGTGCTTGCAGGACGTGCGTCAGATCTTCGGCGAAGAGGGCCTGACCCAGGCCGGCGGCACGCCCGACGTGATCTACCCCCACACCAACCCGCGCGGAAACTCCTCGGCCAAGGCCGCCCCCGGCGAGCGCTGGCGCAGCAATGGTGCGAAACGCGACGAATCGCCCGAGCCGGCCCCCGTTCCCACCGCGCCGCCGCCGCTGGACGATTTGCGAGGGGCTTCTCCGAGCGGTCGACCGGCGGATGAGGCGGACGCCGGACGGGCAGCGTCCAATCCGCTCCGCGGTCCGGAGAATGTGGAAGCCGCGGCCCGCCGGATCGAATTTGCGCCGCCCGCGGCCAGCAACGTGCCCGCGGTCTACCACCGGGCTTCGCCGGCGAGGGAGTAGGGGATGTCAAGCCGCAACAGAACGTCATTCATCGACCACGAAGGCACGATTGTGGTTCAGTTGGAGTTTGAGTAACGGATGGCTGTCTCAGTACCGGGAAAGACCGCCTGCTGGCGACTGCTCCCCATTTTGGCGCTGATCGCCGCCTGCGGCTGCAGCAGCTTCGACCTCCGCAAGGCCCTGCGCCTTTCCGGCGACGAGCCCAAGGTCCCCGAGTGGATCGTGGACGTTTGGAGCGACGGGGTGCTGACCGAGCCGGGAATGCCGTCGGTCCGCGGCTTCGGCGGCCGGATCATGTTCTACGGCAGCGAAGACAAGAAGCCCCTGACCGTGGACGGCGCCTTCACGGTCTGCGCCTTCGACGAAGCCGATCGCGACACCGGCTACGCCGTGCCGGAGAAGAAATACGTCTATCTGCCCGAGCACCTCCCCAAGTACTACAGCAAGTCGGAGCTGGGCCATTCCTACAGCTTCTGGCTGCCGTGGGACGAGGTCGGCGGCCCGGAGCGCCGGATCACGCTGATCGCCCGGTTCGAGCCGAAGAAGGGGCCGGCCATCCTTTCCAAGCCGTGTACTAAAACGCTGCCGGGCACTAAGGCGCCGGGCGGGGCACCGAGAGACTCCATGCGCGTGGCCGCGCGGACTTCGCCGGATCCCGTGCGTCCGGTCTCGCACGAGGAACCGGCGGCGGTACTGACGCCGCGGGAACAGATGACCACTTTCACGCTCGACGTGCCGTCGAGCCTCGCCCGGCCCGATGCCTCGCTGCCGCCGGGCCAGACCGCCTCACCCGGCGGCGCTCCGGCGAGACGGATCGACGGTACGTCGCCGTCCCCTACCGCCGCGCCCTCGGGCGCCACCCCTGATCGCTCGGCGGCCGCACCGCGGGACGACTCTCACTCGGGGCCGGAGGCTTCACCGTCAGGGCGTTTCGCACCTCGGAGATTCCCGGCTCAAAGAGGAGCAACTCCCCGCCCAAGGCCCGATCCCGTTCGGAGGCAACCTCACCCCGCAGCGTGGCAATCCCCCCTTCCACCGACACCTCGATCCGATTGGCCGGGTGAAGTCCCGGGATCGCCTTCAAGCGGCGAGCCATCTCCGCGTTGACCTGCGCCCCACTCTGCGCAGGAACCTCGAATCCCACCGCCAGGCGCGGCTCGTAAGGCCGCTGGGCACGGGCGCCTGCGCCAAGAATCGGGACGTTGACTTGATCGGGGACCGGAGCCGTTTGAGGGAGAGGGAGCAGCTCTTCCGCGGCGGGCGCGACGATCTCCTCGCCGCTCGTCTGCGCCCCGACGAACTTCGACGCATCGTCCGAGCTCGCGCCGACGTAGTCCCACGGACGCCGGTTCTCCCGCAAAAACCGCTCCGTGCCGCTGAGCACGCCCACGCGGTTCGCCGGGCCGCCCGCGCCCTGCCCCTGGTTCTGCTGGTTCTGCTGGTTCTGCTGATTCTGCTGGTTTTGCCCGAGATCGACCCCCGAGGTGATCATCTTCGACAGCGCGCCCAGCCCCGAGGAATTGCCCAGTCTCCCGGCCAAGGACTGGGCGCTGCTCTGCCCGCCGATCTGAACGCGCGAGCTCGACCTTGGGAGACTGGACGTCTGACCGGAGGAATCGCCTTGTCTGGAGAAGAGCCCCTGGGCGGGCGATTGGGCCACGCCGGCCAGTAGCGCGGCGAGCGTCAGGAAGATCAGGGTCGGGGTGCGTTGCATCGCGTCACCTCCGCACGATCGAGGCCAAGGCGGGGATCAAAGGCCGGTGGGCAAGCGGCAAACCGCAGGCGGCCACTCTGCGCTGCCGATGTCTAATATGGATTCTAAGACCCCGGCGGCCGGGGTGCAAGAGGGGGGGCGGAAATCTGCGTCCCGCCAAGGTTCCCGGTTCACTTTTCTCGTCGTCAGAGGCTAATACTCCGGCGGCAGCGCGTACGCCTGGGCCAGGCACTCCCCGAGCCCGACCAGCCACCGCTCGCCGTCGGCCTCCAGCACCACGTCGTCCTCGTCGATGCGCACGACCTTGCCTTGGAACTGGCCGATCTGGAGGCTTGCGCCGATGCGGAGCTTGAGCACGGCCCGGTCCGGATCGTCCGCGATCCGCAGGGTGAACAACGCTTCGTCCGGCTCGCCGTTGAGGTAGCGGATGCCGGTCAGGAACGTGTAATCGGTCGGGTCGGCGGGCCCCGTGGTGCCGAACACGTTGCGGTCGGCGATCACCTGGTAGTCCTCGAGGCTTGCGCAAGCGAGCCTGGCGGACTTCTCGGTGGAGAGCCTGTCCTTGCGGTCTGCGCCGGCCAATGCCAGGGTCTCGATGGAGACGGAGAGGTCGAGGAAGTCTCTTCGGCCCACGGGCGTGATGACCAGCGACTGGATCTGGTGGAGGTGGCCGGCGGAGTAGAATTCGTGGAGAAACTCGGTCAACTGATCGAGCGATCCGCGGCCTTGGACGGTGAACGAGATGGGGTAGACCAGGCCGCCGCGACTGCGGGGCTCGCCCGCGTCCACCGAGTGATTTACGAGCCCAACGCGGCCGACCAGCTCCAGCAGCCACGCCTGGTAAAGCGACCGGGCCACCTGGGGCTCCGAGGGGAGCGATCGCCGCTGCCAGACATCGAGTTGTTTGACGGCGGCGAGGGCGTCGGCCAGCTCGGTGCGGCGGGCCTTGAGCCTCTTCTCGAGGAGTTCTTTGCGTTGTTGTCTCTTGTTGAGGGGACCGGTGAACGCCGATTGCCAGCCCAGGCGATCGCCGGCCACCACAAGCGCCGCGGTCGCCAGGGCCACGATCAAGAGTGTCTGACGGTGGCGCTTCATGGCTTGGCGGCCTGGGCGGGAAGGTACTGGCTCTTGGGCCGAGGCAGCACGGCGATCGACCGCTCGAAGAGCCACGCGTAGTCTTCGCCCCGAGGATGCTCCCCCACGCGGCGGGGGGCCACCGTGTGGTAAGGATCGTGGAGGTTATGGTCGATGCGGGCCACGACCGAGGAATCGCGGACCATGCCCTGGATATGGATGACGCCCCCGCCGCGCCCGCCGGTCAGCGTCATGCGCTGGAGCACGACGTCCCGGCTCGACGGAAGGCGGAGCGAAAGGTCGCGGAGCTCGTCCAGCCAGACGACTTCTCCCGACTTCCAAGCCCGCACGTAATCGGCAACCTGCTTCTGCTGACTGTAGCGCTTCAAGCGCTTCTCGCAGGCCGTAATCTCTTGGGCCAGGTCGCGGTTGGCGGCATCGGCTTGGGCGAGCAGGTCCCAGTAGTAGTATCCGGCGGAGAAGGCCACCGCGGCCACCGCAGCCGCGGCAAACGTCATGGCCCGCCGGCGATTGGGCGGAGCCGGGGGCCGGCGGGGGTGGAGAAAATCCAGCCCGTGCGACCCGCGCGACTCGTCCAGCACCATCCCCAAAAGCGACGCAAAACGGCCCGCGCCGGACGGCAGCTCCACCTCGGAGACGTCGGCCGTCTCAAAGGGGTCCATCGCGCTGACCGAAAGCCCGAGGTCCAACTGGAGCTGCTCCACCAGCGCCTGGTGCTCGTCCTGCCCGCCGTACAGGTAAATCTGCTCGACGCTGGCCCCGCCCAGCGGGCCTTGCTGCGCGACCACGAGCGTGCGCGAGACCTCCGCCGAAAGCCGCTGGGCCGCGACGTACTCGTTGACCTCCTCGGGCAAGCGTACCGTGCGGAGGAAGACCACCCGGCCCCCGGAGATCACCGTCAGATCGGCCTCATCGGCCACGAGGCTCACCAAGAGGCAGGGACGCTGAGGGGCGGCCGTGCGGATGAACAGCGACGCGGCGGCCAGCGGGCGGAGCACAATGCGGGCCGCCCTCAAGCCGGCCCCGGCGCATGCCTCCTCAATCCCTTTGCGTCGCGCGGCGGAGAGAACGGCGGCCATCACTTCCCGCGGCTCCGCCGCATCGTCGCTCATCGGCACAAAGTCCAAAACCGCGCCTTCCTCCAGCGCCTGCGACTCCCGGGCCGCTTGGAGGTACACGAGTTGGGCGAGTTCGGGGTCGTTGGCCGGGGGAAGGGTGAAGTTCATCAGCTCAACGCTGGCCCGGTTGACCCCGACTACCGTCACCGCCCGGCCCAGACGCCAATCCCCCAGGACGGCCCGGAGCGAGCCGCTCACGTCGGGCCACGACTGGCCGCCGCCTTCGGCCACGTCCACCAACGGCACGGAGGCCGCGGCCAGCACCTGGAGCTTATCGCCGGAGGCCGTAGCCAGGAGGCACCTTGCCTCGTGGCCGTCCCAATCGATTGCCAAGACGCGTGCCATAGTATGCGGTAATGGTCTGGGGGTCCGGCAAAACCATGCCCAAGCGGGGAGCCAACACTTGAGCTCAACGGAATGCAAAATGAAAAATGTAAAATGCAGAATGACGAATGACGAATCAAGAATCCAGCATCAACCTACAACTGAAGCCGCAACACATTTTGCATTTTTCACTTTACATTTCTCATTTTGCATTCTTCGTTTCTCCGTTTGCAGCGAGTGTTCCTCTACCATCCCTCTGCCCCAAGACTCTCCAGCGGGTATCCTCGCCCCAAGAGCCGCAGGTCCTTCCAGTATACTTGGCGGGGTGGATTGGTGGTAGCATCAATGACGGTCTCGATCCGCATCGAAGGACCCGGCGCGTCGAAAAAACCGATCACCTGGGTCCGGACCACGTCGCCGCCCCCCGTGAGGTACGGCTCGAGGGCCTTCATCTGCGCCAGATCGACCAGGCCCTCGGACAAGAGCCAGGTGGAATCGTGGCGCTCGGGGTCGTCGCGTCCGGGCGCCGGCCGCGCCGCGAGGATCTGTTCCACGAGCGCCGCGTCCATCCCCGGCACGGCCCGGAGCACCTCCCGCGGCGCGAGATTCACGTTGACCCGCCCGTAGATCACGCGGTCGCTTACGACCGACGTGCGGTCCATCAGTCTCGGCAGGTGCTGGCGGACTTGCGCGGGCTGGCTCGTCATCGGGCTGGCCAGGACCAGTGGTTTCTTTCCCTTTTGAGACTCGACCCGCACCCAAGCGTCCACCAGGTCAAGGAGAGACTCGATCCGCACCTTGCCGGGCAGGCGCG
>CAYGZI010000037.1:0-18068 GCA_964354245.1 uncultured Planctomycetaceae bacterium | reverse complement strand
ATCATCACCCAGTGGGCCATGGCCGACGTGGAGCGGGCCGGCCTGCTGAAAATGGACTTCCTCGGCCTGCGCAACCTCACGATCCTCTCGAAGGTCGTGCGCCTGGTGGAACAGACCCGCGGCGAGAGGATCGACCCCTACCGCTTCCCGCTGGACGACCAGCCTACCTTCGATCTCCTTTGCCGGGGCGAGACCAAGGGGGTCTTCCAGTTGGAGAGCAGCGGCATCCGCGACCTCTTGCAGCGGATGAGACCCGACCACTTCCGCGACATCATCGCCACCAACGCCCTCTACCGCCCGGGCCCGTTGGAAGGCGGCATGGTCGACGACTACATCCAGGTCAAGCACGGGCGCAAGCAGGCCCAGTACAAGCACCCCGCGATGAAGGAGATTCTCGAAGAGACCCACGGGGTTATGGTCTACCAAGAGCAGGTCATGCTGATCCTCAACCGGCTGGGCGGGATCGAGCTGGCCAACGCCTACACCTGCATCAAGGCCATCGGCAAGAAGAAGCTGGCGACCATCGCCAAGTTCCGCCAGCAGTTCGTCGAGGGCGCCGAGGAAAAGGGGCTCTCGAACAAGGAGGCGGAAGACCTGTTCGGTCTGATCGAGAACTTCGCGGGCTACGGCTTCAACAAGAGCCACTCGACGGCCTACGCCCTGATCGCCTACATGACGGCCTACTTGAAGGCCCACTGGCCGGTCGAGTTCATGGCCGCGCTGCTTTCCAGCGACATGCCCACCCGCAATTTCACCCGCAAGGACTCCCTGGTGGAGCACCTGGAAGACTGCAATCGCATGGGCGTGGAGGTCGTTCCCCCCGACGTGAACCGGTGCGGAGGCGATTTCGAGGTGGCCGACGGCAAGGTGTTCTTCGGGCTGGGGGCGATCAAGGGTTGCGGGCTGTCGGCCGCCGAAGCGATCGTGGCGGCCCGGCGCGCCGGCGGCCCCTTCCGCAGTTTCCTCGAATTCTGCGAGCGGCTCGACACCGGCAGCGTCAACCGCACGGCGGTCGAGGCCCTGATCAAGGCGGGGGCCTTCGACCCGCTGGGCGCCCGGCGGAGCCAGGTGTTCCAGGTGATCGACCGGGCGATGCAGTCCGGGGCGGCGGCAGCGGCGGATCGGCGCTCGGGGCAAAGGAGTTTCTTCGGCGGCGACGGCGATTCCAAGGAGTCTGCCGCGGCGCGGCTCCCCGACCTGGCCGAATGGGAGCCGCGGGAGAGGCTGGCCAAGGAAAAAGAGGTCCTGGGATTCTACCTGTCGAGCCACCCTCTGGCCGAGCACGCGCAGACCCTGGCCCAGTACTGCTCTCACTCGACCACCGAAGCCGCCGAGCTGAAACACCGCAGCGACGTGACCCTCGGAGGCTTGCTCTCGGGGATCACGTTCCGCCACACGAAGAATCCCCGGCCCGGCAGCCCCACCCGCTATGCCATCTTCGACCTCGAAGACGTGGAAGGCGCCGTCCGCTGCATCCTCTGGCCCGAACAGTTCGCCCAGTACGCCGATCTCGTGCAGCCCGACAGCATCCTCGTGGTCCAAGGG
The DNA here is from genome assembly GCA_964354245.1 of uncultured Planctomycetaceae bacterium. Taxonomy (GTDB): domain Bacteria; phylum Planctomycetota; class Planctomycetia; order Pirellulales; family Thermoguttaceae; genus CAYGZI01. Next base: position 16,523 of record CAYGZI010000037.1, on the reverse strand, counting down.
ACTATGGAAAAACGCCCCGGCAGCGACGAGGTCAATCTGATCGCCGGCGAGCTGATCCCGCTGAAGGACCTGGCGGGCCGGTTTACGCGCGGGCTACGCATCCGGCTGCTGGAAGACGTCCACGGGGTGCGGGGCCTGGAACAGCTTTACGAAATCCTCCGGGGCTACCCGGGCAAATGCCGGTTGGAGTTGACCGTCGGGTTGTCGGACGGCACGCGGGTCGCGTGCGACTGCGATCGGCTCCGCATCGAGATCAACCCTGAGATGCGCAGACGCGTCGAGGAGCTTCTGGGTCCGGGGAACGTCCGCCTGCTGGCCAACGCGAAACCCAACTAGGTGGTGGGAACCGGGCATCAGTAAGTGGGGCCTTTGGCGATTTGGCCCGGATTTGCGTGCCCCCGGTCGCCTCGGGGCAACGCAACGCAGCCAATTGCCGTCCAGTTGCTTGTCTTGCCCAGCCTGCGCAATTAAGATCAAAGGGAGCGTTTCTCTCAGCAGGTCAATCTTGCGCCCCCATTTCCCGGTTGTCCGCCGGCGCGATGGGGGCGTTCCGGACAAACCCCCGGCTATAGGGAGAAGATCCTCATGCGCTGGCAAGGTGTGGCTTTTCGGGTGTTCTTTCTCAGTGCGGCCGTTGCCGCGGTTCTGGTTCTACCCTCCGCGATGATGGGAGGGGCGGGTGGCGGAGTTGGCGGGGGCGGAGTTGGCGGGGGCGGAGTTGGCGGCGGCACCACCGGCAATGTCGCCGGCGTTGAGGTGGATGCCCAAGGCGTATTGCGGCTCCGCGTGTTCAACGACCAGATGGCCGCCCAGCGGGTCGCCGCTGCCCGGGCTACCCTCAATCGCGACGTGGTCCGCTACAGCAAGTTCCGCAAGGTCTCGCTGACCCGGTTGGAGAAGGCCATCCAGGACAACAACGGAGCGATGACCGACGAGATGCGGCACCTCGCCGGGCTCTTGCGCGCCAGCTACGCCTTCTTCTACCCGGACACGAAGGACATCGTGATTGCCGGACCGGCGGAAGGCTGGGTCGCCGACGCCTCCGGCCGCGTGGTGGGGCTCAACACGGGCCGCCCGGTCCTGCAGCTCCAGGACCTGGTCGTGGCCTTGCGGGCCTTTCCGCCGGGCAGTCCGGGCGCCGAGCTGATCGGCTGCTCGATCGACCCGACGCAAGAGGGCCTCGCCGCGATGCAGCAGTTCCTCAGCCGCATGGGCTCGACCTTCCGGGCCGGCCAGGAGCAGATGGTCGCCGTGACGGCGATGCAGGGGCTGCCCCAGGCCCTCGGAATGCAGCGAGTGAGCGTCAAGGGCGTCTCGTCCAAGACCCATTTCGCCCAAGTGCTGGTCGAGGCCGACTACCGCATGAAACTGATCGGCATCGGGCTGGAACAGCCCCCGGTGCGCATGGTCAGCTTCATCGATCGCGTGGATTCCAGGCAAGTCTCCCGCAACGCCCTGATCCGCTGGTATTTCATTCCCGATTACCATTGCGTGCGCACGAGCGAGGACGGTCTGGCCATGGAGTTGGTCGGCGACGGCGTGAAACTGGTGGGCGAGGACGAAATGGTCGGCAGCCGCGGCGAGCGGACCACGGCCCGCCGGTCCACCGGCGCCAGTCAGGCGTTCGTCCGCAGCTTCACCGAGAGGTACCCCGCCTTGGCCGAGCGCTCGCCGGTCTACGCGGAGCTCCGCAACCTGATCGATCTGGCCGTCCTGGCGGCCTACATCCAGCAGCAGGACTACTACGGCAAGGCCGGCTGGAAGATGCCGCTGTTGGGCGACGAGAAGGCCCTGCCGGTGGAAACCTACCCCGCTCCCAAGTTGGTCGCTCCCACGGTCAACGCCATGATGAAAGGGAACCGGCTGATGACGCCCATCGCCGGCGGCGTCCACATCGAGGCCCAAATGGCCATCAAGCCCGAGAACCTCTGGCCCGACGAAAAGGGAAAGGTCTCCAAGGTCCGTCAGTCCGTCACGCCCAATCTGGCCCCGGGCCAGTGGTGGTGGGACTGAGCCGCTTGCGGCTTAGCATCCGGCCCGCTTGCCGGTTAGCGGCTTTCCCTCAAGGGCTGGCGTCGCACGGGGTGACATCGGGCACGGGGAAGGGCAACACGATTCTCGCCTCCACCCCGCGCGCGGCCGCGGCGGCCTGCGTCGCCTCGCCCAGACACCACACCTCTTCTCGAAAGGCCGAAGGCCCGTAGGCGTCCCAAAAGGCATCGACGCCGGACGGGCTTACGAAGTAGATTGCGTCGTGATCGGGCAGCGGACGCCCCAGCTCGGGATGCGGCGCCACGCTGTGCAGAGTCGCGTGCGTGACGCTTTCCGCCACCTCGTCCAGCCGATTGCGGAGTTCCTGCGAAGCGTGCGTCCCGTGGATGGCCGCCACCCTCTGCCCGGCCAACTGGTCGAGCCATGCGGAGTCTTCAACCCCATCCGCCACGTCATCCGGCACAATGAAGCGTTCGCGGAGGCGGATCGCCGTGGCCGGGCCGACGGCGGCAATCTTCGCGCCGGCGAGGATGCGGGCGTCCACGCCTCGCTCGGCCATCGCCGCAAACAGCGACGTTGCGGCCAGCTTGCCGGCAGTCACCAACCAGTCAAAGCCATTGCGCCGCAGCCGGCCGAAGACGCTCCATAGCATTCTGCGTCCCTCTTCGTCCGGCACGGTCTCGAGCGCTGGCCAGTGCAGCAGCTCGCCCAAATTGCGGAAGCCCTCGGGGTCCAGTCCGGTGAACAAGACCCGCGGCCGGACTTCGTGGGCACTGCTTGCCACGGCCGCGCCCCCGACAATCACCAGCGCCGGCGAGCCCAGGCCCGCCCTGCGCGCCAGAGCGGCGATCTGCGAGAGCGGCCCGGACAGGCGGCGCTCCCACGGCAGCGTGCCTCGCTCGACCACGGCGGCCGGGGTATCCGGCGCCCAGCCGTCGTCCAGCAACCGGGCCACGACCAACGGCAGCGCCCCGACCCCCATCATCACCACCAGCGAATCGGCCCGGGGAAAGGACTCCTGGATCGTGCCGCCGGTCACTCGCGCCGTGGCCACCGCGAACGAGCGGTCCCGCGCGTGCCGCGTCAAGGGATGCCCCGCCGCCGTCGGCACCGCCGTACACGAGCTGGGCCCCGGGATGACCTCCCACAAGATGCCGCGGCCGGCCAGGCATTGGATCTCGTCGTCGCCGCGGCCGAAGACGAGCGGATCGCCGCCCTTCAAGCGGGCCACGGTCTTGCCGCTCCCGGCGTGCGACACGAGCCACTCGTTGATGGCCTCTTGGGACCACCGCGGCTGCTCATCGCCGAGCCACTGCACAATCTTGTCCCCCGCGGGGATGCCCAGTTGCTCCAGGAAGTCGCGCGGCAGGAGCCGGTCGGCCAGCACCGCGTCGGCCGCCACTAGCGCGCGGTAGCCGCGGAGCGAGATCAGGTCCGGCGATCCCGGCCCGGCGCCGATGATGTAGACTTTGCCTTCATCCCTCATCCTTCATCCCTCATCCTTCATCCCTCATCCCTCATCCCTCATCCCTTCCCTCGCAATCCGGTCGCGGACTTGCTGCGAACGGCGGCAGTCGCGGCCGTCGGAATGTACGGCCACCGTGACGTTCCCGTCGGCATACACCGCCGGGAAGATCACCCGGCTCACCTCCACGGACGAAACCACGCAGACGAGGGCGGCGCGGGCCTCGCGGCCGATCCGCTCGTTCAAGGCCGCGTCGGACGTGGCCGCGACCACGAGGAAAAACTCGCTCTCACCGGGCCCGCGATACGCCTCCTCCCGCCATCGCACGCGGCCCAGCAGCACCAACTCATGAAGCTCGGCCGAGATCTCCGGGGCGAGCACGGTGACCTCGGCCCCGCCGCCGCAGAGAATCTTGGCCTTGCGCGTACCGACCCGGCCGCCTCCCACCACCAGACACGGCAACCCAGCCAGGTTGACGGCCAACGGCGTGAAGTGCGGACCCTCAGGCGACGGTGTGCTCATCGTTGTCCCTCGGTCAGGCCATGTCCGGCAATTGCCTCGGCAGCGGCAGGGGCTCCGCTTCGCTCGGCCGCCAACCGCGCGGAGAGCCTCTCCGCCAGGCGCGAGAAGTCCCGCTCGACGAACTCGCCCCAGGAAATGGGGGCGGTGGCCTTGGCCTGTTGGTGCTCGTCAACCAGCCAAGCGACCACGCGCTCGACGCCGCAGGCCGGCACGGCCGGGTGAAGCTCCCGCCCCAATGCCGGGCTCCGCCCGTTGCCGCCGCCGACCAGAAGGCGAAAACTCTCGACGCGGGCCTCGCCGACCTGCCGGATTCGCCCGATCAACCCAATGTCCGCGGTCGCCGAAAGGGCGCAGTTGTTCGGACAGCCAGACACGTGGATGCTCAGCCTGCAGTCCGTTGGAAGCGCGCTGCGGATTCGCCGGGCGGCATCGCGGGAGTTGGCGATTCCCTTGGTGCAAGATTCCGCCCCCGGACACGCCACAAGCGACGGGCCGCCCTGCAAGGGGGCAACGGCCGCCGGCAATCTGAGCGGGCTGCGGCCAAACACGAGCAGATCGTGGTCCAGCCCGATCCGCAATTCCGCCCCGGCCGCCTCCGCTGCCGCACAAAGCTCTTCAGCAATCCCCGGGTCGAGGTCGCCCAGCGGCAAGTGCAGGTGGGCCTGTAAGGGGATGTCGGTCTGCACTTGGGACATCGCGGGGGGAGCAGCCGCGACGAGTTTCTTCTCGGTGCAGAACAGCTCGTCGATCCGCCGGCAAAACGCCTCGTTGCCCAGCCGCTCGCGCACGTGCCGCAGCCTCGCCCGCGTGCGGACGCGGCGGTCCCCTTCTTCGTAGAAGAGCCTCAGAGCTGCCGTCACCAGCGGCAGGACGTCTTTGACCGGGAGCGACCGGTAGACGAGCAGCCCCGTGTTGGGACGGGCGCCCAAGGACCCGGCCATGACGGCCTGGAACGTCCCGTCGGCGTTGGCGGCCAGGCCAAGGTCGTTGGTCCACGGCCGGGCACAGTGCGCGGGACAACTGCACAGGCCGATCTTGAACTTGCGCGGCAACCGGCGGACCCAGGGGATGGCCTCCGCGTGGGTGTAGATTGCCTCGGCCAGGCCGCCCACGTCCCACGTCCCGCGGCGGAAGCCGCTGTCGGGACAGACGGTGATGTTGCGCACGGTGTCGCCGCACGCCCCGACCGACGTGAGCCCCAGGGCGTGATAACCCTGCTGCAACGCCGGCACGTCCTCCGGCCCAAGGCTGCGGATCTCGATGTCCTGGCGCGTGGTCAGGTGCAGCAGACGCTCGCCGGAGTAACGGCGTGCCAGAAGGGCGAGCCCCCGCAGTTGTTCCAGCCGGATCCTCCCGCCGAGCACTTTGATCCGCTGCAGCACCAGTCCGTCCTGGCGTTGCGGATAAATCCCCAGCAATCGCGCCTCTGCCGCGTCCGCCGGCACGGCCTCACAGGGAAAGGCGATGCGGGGGGGCTCCTGCATGTTGAGACTCCGGCACACCTACTGCCCGACAAGCGGGATGCGATACGATTCACTAGTATGTTGACAATCATAGTATCGCATTTTGCCCTTGGTGTCAATAGCCCTTGGGGGGCTTCGGCCCCAGTTCTTCAAGCATCTTGATCGCCGCACTAACGATCATCTCCCCGGACCCTTCGCCGCAGCGGGCGCTGACAACCTCGTAGTTTCCCTCAAGGTACGCCGGCTTATTGGGAATGTAGCCGACCGAGCCGTTGGCCAACTCGGCGATCATCGTGTAGGAAAACGGCGACGCCTTCTTGATGCTCAGCCCAAGCTCCACGAAAACCTCGCCCGGCAACGATACCCACGCAATCTGGTCTCCCAGGGCGATCACTTGCACCTCCGCCTCCAGCGGTTTTCCTTCGCGGGCCGCCACGTCGAGAACCTTGTAGGCCCGGACTTTCTCCGTGAACGTCGTCTTGCGGTCGGAGACCCGCTTTTGCACCTCGCGGGCCTCGGCGAGGTCTTCCGGCGTGACCTTGGGAAGAGGGAGCTGCAGGACTTGGCTTCGGGCTTGCAGGGGACCGGGAGCCACGGGCTTCAAATGCGGATAGGTCTTGAGCACCGCGCCGGCCAGGATGGTCCCGAGCCGCTTCGCCTCGGCGGGGCCGCTTTTCTGGGCAGACCAACGGTTGTCGAGGTGATTGATGTTTCCGCAGGCACCGTTGGCGAAGACGGTGAGCATCGCCTCGCCCTTGTAGTCGGCCAGCCGCCGGGCCAGCGCGCCGGGATAGTCGGCGGAGACGCGGGTGCCGCCCGTGGTGTCCGGGTGCATGGCGAAATTGACGTAGGTCACCAGCGGCTTGGCGTCGAGCGTGTCGAAGTAGAGCACGCCCACGTCGGGGTCGATCGGGCCGGCGGGACGGATGATCCGTGGGTCGTTTTTGGACGGGTTCCAGCTCACGCTGCCGTCTTTCATCCAATAGCGGCGGTTGAAGCTGATGCCGTCCTCGCGACCGATCCCGGCGGAGACCTTCGCGGCCGCCAGCCGCTTGTTGGCCTCGGCCACGCACTGGGCGATCTGCCCCGGCAGCTCGGCGGTATAGCGGGCGGCCAGACCGCCGCTGCCGCCGTCCATCTTGTCCCGGGCCGACCCGCGCGAGAGCACGGGCCCCGTGTGCTCGTGCGTGGCGCCGATCATCACGTGCGTGCCGGGGATGCCGGTCTGCTTCTCGATGAGTCCCCTGGCGGCCTCGACGGTGGGACGCGGGACGGAAATAAGGTCGCAGACAACCAGCGCGGCCCTGACCCCATCCTTCTCCAGCACCACGGCCTTGGCAAACAGGTCGTCCAAGACGTCCACGGAGCCGCGGGGCTCGTAGTAGCCGGCCAACGGGGTGCCGGGCGGGGGATTGATCGTCACGGCCGCCCCGCCGACGCGGAGTTCCGCGGCCGGACTGCCGGCGGCCAAGGCAACCAAGAGTACGGGAAACATCAGGGCTGTAAGCAGGCGACGGATCATCATGGTCTTCGACTCCCAAAGTAGGGTGGGACAAGCGCAGCGCAGTCCCACCGGAAGGTGGCCTGGTTATGATTGGTGGGACTGCGCTGCGCTTGTCCCACCCTACCACTACTGCACGCCGGGACCCGGCGTGCCACGCCCGGCATTATACCAGGATTCCGCCCCCGGTCCCGAGGGAACTGGAAAGGGAATGGGCCGGAGGTTATCATGGCGCTTCCGCGGCCGCCGGGAGGGCGACGCGCGGTCCGTGCGGTCATCCGGCGGTGCCCTATCCGGGAGGAAACGATGCTCACCAACGGCGTTGCGGGTTTCTGCCCACTTCTTGCGGCCGGCGAGGGCGCCTCGAAGCAGCTCCTCAGCGTCGGGCCGATGGACCTCCTTATCGTCGCGATCTACTTCGTCGTCGTGCTCGCCATCGGCTTCTATCTGAAGCGGTTTGCCAGCACCGGCGAGGATTTCTTCATGGCCGGGCGCAAGATGACCGCCTGGATCGCGGGCCTGAGCTTCATCTCGGCCAATCTCAGCTCGCTGGAGACGATGGGCTGGTCGGCCATGGCCTACCAGTACGGGATGCTCGGGGCCCACGCCTACCTGATCGGGGCCATCCCGGCCATTCTGTTCCTGGCCGTGGTGATGATGCCCTTCTACTACATCTGCAAGACGCACTCGGTGCCGGGCTACTTGAAGCTCCGCTACGGCGAAGCGAGCCGCTCGCTGGCCGGCATCTCGTTCGCCTTCATGACCGTGCTGGTGAGCGGGGCCAGCATGTTTGCCATGGCGAAGATCCTCCGCCTGTTGCTGGGACTGGACATCCACACGAGCATCTGGGTGGCGTCGCTGACGGTCGCCGTTTACGTCACCCTCGGGGGGCTGATCTCCGCGGTGTTCAATGAGGTGCTCCAGTTTTTCCTCATCTGGACTGGGTCGCTGTTGATCCCGATCCTCGGTTTGATCCATGCCGGCGGCTGGACCAATATGATGGCCACGATCCAGCGGAACGTGGCGGTCATCCACCCCACGCGCGCCGACGCCGACTTCGAGCACCTCTGGCGCAACCTCGGCTCCTTCGACAACCCGATGGGGATCGACTGGTTCGGGATGGTCTTCGGCCTGGGGCTGGCCGTGAGCTTCGGGTACTGGTGTACCGACTTCCTCCAGGTGCAGCGGGTCATGGTGGCCAAGAACCTCCGCGCGGCCCGGAACGGCACGATCATTGGGGCCGTGCTCAAAATGTGCGTGCCCCTGATCGTGACCATCCCGGGGCTCCTGGGGCTCGCCGTGCTTCTGAACCCGGACGGATCGCCCATGGTCCTCGTGCCGGAGAGCGATCCCCGGGCCAATATCACGCACAATACCTTCAACGAGGTGCTGCCGCTGTTGATGGGTCAGTATCTCGGGCCGGGACTGTTGGGCCTGGGAGTGACGGCGATGATCGCGGGCTTCATGTCGGGCATGGCGGGAAATGTTAGCGCCTTCGCCACGGTCTGGACCTACGACGTCTACCGGCCGCTTTTGAACAAGAATGCCAGCGACCGGCACTACCTTGCCATGGGCCGCTGGTGCTCGATCCTCGGGGTGCTGCTGTCGATCGGCACTGCCTATCTGCTGTTCGCGTTCGGCAACATCCTCGCGTACCTCCAGGTGCTGGTGTTCTTTTTCATCGTGCCGCTTTTCGGGGTGGTGATCCTGGGCATGTTATGGAAACGGGCCTCTCCGGCCGGCGGCTTCTGGGGCTTCCTGGCCGCCATCGTTTTCTCGATCAGCATGTGGCTCTTCGTCCACTGGTTCCCCGGCGGGTATCGGCCGCAGCCCAAGGTCGTTCTCGAAAAGGGGGCGATTGTGACCGTCGAGAAGACGAGCGAGAAGGGGATGGACAAGATCGTCAAGGTGATCGTCCAGAGCGGCACGGTCGAGACCACCAACGTGCCCGTCCATCAGGCCGGAAAGGACGACATCACGGCGGGCGACGCGGTGATCCGGGACGGCGAGGCATCCGTGCCGGAGACCGCCGAGGCCCTCTTGACCGCAACCGGCGAGGACCGGGACGAGGCGGTCCGCGTGAGCCTCCTTGCGGAGGAGGTGGTCCTCGCCGGCACCGAGAAGAGCGAGAGCCCGCAGAAAGACAAGTTCGGCGTGCGGGGCGTGCCGGTCGTGCTCAAACCGGGCGTTCGCGTCAAGGCAGCCGACGTGCTCCGGCATTTCGCCCCCGCCGCGTTCAATCCCGCCCACGTGTGGTACATCGCCCGCTCGGAAAAGGCCCAGGAAATGGCCGTCAACATGTATAGCGCCCTCTGGACGCTGTGCGTGTGCCTGGCGGTGGCCGTCGGCGTGAGCTTGTTGACCAGGCCGAAGCCGACGGCGGAGCTGAAGAACCTCGTCTTCGGCCTCACGCCGCTGCCGGACGAAGGGCCTTGCCCGTGGTATCAGCGCCCGGTCTTATGGGCGGCCGTGGTCGCCGTGGTCTTGGTGGCAATCAACGTCATCTTCTGGTGAGGATGGGAACATGGATAAGGAACGTCAGATTCCGATCTGGTTCTTCATTGGCGCCCTATTGGCCGTTTACGGGCTGCTGATCCACGCGACCGGGCTCTACAATCTGTTCTGGCCTCCGGAGCACCCCTTGGCGTTGGAGGAGTTGCACGCGGGGATCTGGTGGGGAGAACTCCTCCTGATCCTGGGCCTGGTGTACGTGGTGAAGTATTGGCCGTGGAAACGCAAGCCGGACATAGGACAAGGCAATTGAGCCCTCCCGCATTCTGCATTTTACATTTTGCATTTTGCACTTTGCACTCTGCATTTTCCTGGTTCCCACGCTCCGCGTGGGAACCCGCCTGCTCCGACGCTCTGCGTCGGTCCGGGCGACGCAGAGCGTCGCGGAAGGCCCGTTCCCACGGAGGACCGTGGGAACGAGGGCAAATCCGCCCGCGCCGCGGAGCCGTCCGGCAAAGACTCCCCGGCGCCGGTGGCCGGCAAGCTCCATGCCTTCACGCCCGGCGCCGTCTGGCCCGACACCGCCGGCACCCACGTCAACGCCCACGGCGGCGGCATCCTCTACCAGGACGGGACCTACTACTGGGTCGGCGAGAAGCGCGGGCGCCAGCAGGAAGCCCTGGGGTTCAACGTCTACTCATCCAAAGACCTCTACAACTGGCGATACGAGGGAGTCGCCCTGGCGCCAGTGGAGGGCGATCCCAACCACGATCTTGCCAAGGGCTGCGCCATGGAGCGGCCCAAGATCCTCTACAACGACCGCACCAAGAAATACGTGATGTGGTTTCACCTGGAGCTGCGGGGCAAGGGTTACTCCGCCGCCCGGGCTGCCGTGGCCGAAAGCGACAAGGTCGCCGGGCCGTACAAGTTCCTGCGGAGCTTCCGCCCCAACGGCAACATGTCCCGCGACATGACGCTCTTTCAGGACGACGACGGCGCGGCCTACCACGTTTTCGCGTCCCGCGACAATCTCGACCTTCGGATCTGCCGATTGACCGTGGACTACCTGGGGCCTACGAGCGAGGACCGCGTGGTTTCGAGCGACGAGCGCGAGGCCCCGGCAATGTTCAAGCACCGCGGCAAGTACTACCTCATCACCAGCGGCTGCTCGGGCTGGCTGCCGAATGCGGCCAGGCTCTACAAGGCCGATTCCATTTGGGGGCCCTGGTCCAACGAGGGAAACCCGGTGCGCGGCCCCAACGCCAACACCACGTTCGGCGCCCAGTCGACTCACGTCCTGCCGGTGGCGGGCCGCCAGGGTGCTTTCATCTTCATGGCCGACCGGTGGCAGGGCAGAGGCAACCTGATCGACAGCCGCTACGTCTGGCTTCCCATCCAGTTCCAGGACGGCCGCGCGGTCATCGAGTGGATGGACCGGTGGGACCTGGGTTGGTTTGACGGTGCGGGGAGGACAGACATTCCTGTCTGTCGAGACAGGAGGACAGACATTCCTGTCTGTCCGACGGCAAATTGCAAAGTGCAAAATGCAAAATGAAGAATGTAAAATGCAAAATGGCTGTCCAGCGTTGACGCCGCAGCCGGCGAGGCAGAGAATGAGTGGCCGTGGCAGCAGGTGACTCGCTCCAAGCACGTTCAACCGGAGGAAACGACAATGAAGAACATCGGTTTGTTGACGATCGTGGTTTTGGGGCTCGGCTCGCTGGCCGGCGCGCCGGCCGCTGAGAAGGGTATCATCGCTCCGGGCGCCAAGGTGGAGAAGCTCGCCGGAGGGTTCGCCTTCACCGAAGGCCCGGCCGCGGATGCCCAGGGGAACGTCTTCTTCACCGATCAGCCCAACGACCGCATCCTCAAATGGAGCACCGACGGCAAGCTCTCGACCTTCATGAAGCCCTGCGGAAGATCCAACGGATTGTGCTTCGATGCCAAGGGAAACCTCTGGGCCTGTGCAGACGAGAAGAACGAGATGTGGTGCATCGACCCGGCGGGCAAGGTCACGGTTGTGGTGAAGGACTACCGCGGCAAGCTCCTGAACGCCCCCAACGACCTCTGGCTCCGCCCCGACGGCGGCCTCTACTTCACCGATCCGTTCTACAAGCGGGACTACTGGAAGCGCGGGCCCAAGGAGCAGGACCGGGAGTGCGTCTACTATCTCCCGCCGGATCGCAAAGAGCTGCGGCGCGTGGTTGAGGACCTGAAACAGCCCAACGGGATCATCGGCACCCCCGACGGCAAGACCCTCTACGTGGCCGACATCGGCGGGCGGAGGACATACTCCTACGACATCCAACCCGACGGCACGCCGGCCAACAAGAAGCTCTTCTGCCCGATGGGCTCCGACGGAATGACCATCGACAGCGAGGGCAACGTCTATCTGACGGGCAAGGGCGTCACCGTCTTCGACAAGACCGGCAAGCAGATCGAGCAGATCCCCGTGAGCGAGCGGTGGACCGCCAACGTCTGCTTCGGCGGCAAGGACGTGCAAACGCTCTTCATCACGGCCACCACGGGACTCTACGGGATCCGCATGAGCGTCAAGGGCGCCGGGAGCCAGTGATATGAAGCGACGCGACTTCCTCACCCGCGCCGCGCAGACCGCAGCCGTTGTCTCCACCACCGCGCTCGGGGCCGACCGCGTCCTGGGCGCCAACGGCCGCGTCAACCTCGGGCTGATCGGCTGCGGCGGACGGGGGATGCTCGTAGCCAGGCTGATGCGCGAACTGCCCAACGTCCGCTTCACCGCCGTCTGCGACGTCTACGACGTCCACTCCGCGCGGGCCCGGGAGTGGGCCGGATCGGGCTGCCAGGCGTTCCGCGATTTCAGGAAGCTCTTGGACCGCAAGGAGGTCGATGCCGTCCTGATCGCCACGCCCGACCACTGGCACGCGATCCCCACCATGCTGGCCTGCAAGGCCGGCAAGGACGTGTACGTCGAGAAGCCGCTGGGCCACACCATCAAGGAGGGGCGGGCCATGGTCGAGGCCGCACGCCGCCACAAGCGGATCGTGCAGGCCGGCATCCAACACCGCTCCGCCCCGCACTATCGCGAGGCGGCCCAAATCGTTCAGAGCGGCCAACTGGGCCCGGTCCACTTCGTGCGGATCTGGAACTACATCAACATGTTCCCCAACGGCATCGGCCGCGCGCCCGACTCCGAGCCGCCGCCGGGAGTCGATTGGGACTTCTATCTTGGTCCCGCCCCCAAAGTCCCCTTCAACAAAAACCGGTTTGTGGGCACTTATCGCTGGTTCTGGGATTACGGCGGCGGCATGGTCACGGATTACGGAACGCACCGCTTCGACAGCATGCACCAGGTCATGGGCGTAGATGTACCGCTCAGCGTGTCCGCGTCGGGCAGCCGCTACGAGCTCAAGGACGGCGGCGAGACGCCCGACGTGATCCAGGTCACGTACGAGTACCCCGGGTTCATCCTCAGCTACGAGGCATGCGACCTGAACGCCCACGGCGCCGGAGGCCGGACGCCCGGCAAGAGTTATTACCAAGCGCGGGGCAAAGAGGATCGTCCCCACGGCGAAGCGTTCTACGGTACGAACGGGACGCTCTTTTCCGACCGCCTTGGGTTTGAGGTCTCCCCCGAGCTGAAGCCGGCACAACACCAGGCCGGCACGGCGAAGGACGCCGCGCCCCTTGGCTTCCGCATGGCCCGCATGGAAGGCTCCGGCCCGGACGCTACGAACCTGCACGTCAACGACTTCATCGAGTGCGTGCGCTCGCGCAAGGAGCCGGTGGGCGACGTCGAGATTGGGCATCGTGCTACGCTCGTGGCCCATCTCGGCAATATCGCTTACCGCACCGGCCGGAAGATCCGTTGGGACGCGGCCAAGGAGGAGATTATCGGCGACCCCCAAGCCTCCGGGCTCCTCGGCCGCAAGGCACGCAAGCCGTGGGATGTGATTGAGACGTGAGGCAAACCACGAGGGGCAGGGGGCCGGTTCCGGGACGGAGAGGCCGAAAGCCCTCAGCTTGCCACCTTGATGAGGACGGCGGTCAGATCGTCGCTGGGGTCTTCCCGGCGCGAGAAATCGAGGACCGCGCGGTGGAGCCTTTCCAGGATGTCGTGGGCCGGCTCGTGAAGGTGAAGCCGGACCACCTCCAGCGCACGCTCGGTCCCAAAGCGCCCTCCGTCGGGCGAGTCCGCCTCCAAGATCCCGTCCGTCATCACCAGCACGGTATCTCCGGCCTGAAGCGCGACCGGTTCGCCCGACGGAAACTCGGCGTCCTCCAGGACCCCAAGCGGCAGCGCAGTGCTTGCGAGCTCGGCCCTCACGGCCCCCGAAGAGTCGAGCACGTACCCCGGCGGATGCCCGGCGCTAGTGTACGAGAGCGACCGGGTCTTCGGGTCCAGCCGTGCCAAGAGCAGGGTCACGAAATCCTCTTCCTTGGTCTGCTCGATGATAAAGCGGTTGGCGCGCACGAGGATCTCGCCGATGGTCGCGCAGGTTTGGGCCAGCGCTCGGAAGTAGGCTTGTGCCGACGCCATCAGGAGGGCCGAAGCAAAACCGTGCCCGCTCACGTCTCCGACCACGAATCCCGTGTAGCCGCCGAGCATGGGCAGATAGTCGAAGAAGTCCCCGCCGGCAAACACGGACGGATGGGCGAACCCCGCGATGTCGTACCCGGCAAGCGCCGGCGGACCGTCCGGCAAGAGGTGCTTCTGGATTTTCTGCGCGGCCAGGAGCTGGGCCAGGTTTTCCCGCAGCGATTCCTCCGCCCGAAGCTGCTCGGTCACGTCGCGGATGGCGGCCGCGGTCAGGGCCCCTTCCTCCGTGTCGATCAGGCTCAGGCTGATGTTTGCGAGAAACCCGCTGCCGTCTTTGCGGCGGCACGGAATGTGCGGGCGAGTGCCCATCGGGCGAGTCCGCGGGTTGGCGAAGAATGCCTCGCGCATGCCCGCGTGCGGGCCGCGGAACCGCTCCGGAAGCAGAACCTCCAACACCTGCCCGAGCAATTCTTCCCGCCCGTATCCGAAGAACTTCTCGGTCTGGGAATTCACCAACACGATCTGCCCGCTCCGGTCCACGACCACCATGGCGTCGGGAGCCGACTCCAGGAGCCGCCGGAACCGCTCTTCCAGCAGCTTGCGCTCGGTGATGTCTTCGACCAGCCCGTCGTACCGGACCGCGCGGCCCCGCTCGTCCCGATGGACCACTACCGTGTCCCGCACCCAGCGGGTCTTGCCGTTCTTGTGGAGGATTCGGTGTTCCAAGGGCGGAACGTCCTGACCGGCCAGGACCTTGGCCACGTGCTCTTGAACCCGCGGGCGGTCCTCGGGATGAACCATGTCGAACCACAGGTAGGGATTGGAGCGGTACTCTTCCGGCGCATAGCCGGTCGCGGCCAGACATCCCCCGCGGTGGACCGTGGACGAAGGCTTGCCGTCGGCCACCTCAACCGAATACGTATAACTGGTAACGGCCTCCAGCAGTAGGCGGTATCGCCGCTCGCTTTCCTGCACTGTTTGCCGTTCGGCACTCGGCGCAACCGGGACGGCAAGGCGGCCGTCAGGGCTGGTCTGCAATGGAATCTCGGACATTTGTTGCTCCACCCGTTCCGACTCGCGCTACCCGTTGCGACTCGTGTTGCGCGGAATTCTACCCCCGAGAGAGTGGTCGGGACAGCGTTCTCCCGTCGATGACCATTACTCCCCTCTCCCGCCCGCGGGAGAGGGGCCGGGGTGAGGGCCCTTCGCGTCCAAGGACACGACGTTATCGTTGGACGGCCGCGACGCGGGACACTTGGGCCAAGCCCTACGGATGGCAGACCGCCATGAGATGGTCACTCCCCGTATATGGTCTGGGGCGACGAAGCGGGCCGGGCTGCGAAGCCGCGGGCGTGGGCGCCGCCGTGGCCGCGCAAGACGGCTGCCGCCCCCGCGATGTCGACGTGGCCAAGGTGCAGAAGGTTCTCCGGCAGCAGGAGGAATACCTGGGTTGATCAGCCCGCGGCTGTCGGGGGTCAGCGGTCAGCGGTCAGCTTTCGGATGGGTGGTGGCGGGCGGCGTCGATCGTTGAGGCAAGGTCGCCCGACCTCGACACAGGCCAACCGCGGGCTCTCCGGTTTGGCGGGCGTTGCCGGAGACCTTGGGTCGGGCCGGCGGTACCTTATACCCCGCAACAGTCGCGCGGCCGCCCGGCACTCCTGTAGCGTCGATAAACCTCCGGCCGAAAGCCGTTGTCCGACGTCATAGCCGGCCCCCCTGGCGTCCTGCCGGTACACGGGGTATCCTAACGAAATGTTCGCCACAACCGGACTTTGAGCAACAGAGACCGGAGCCTTTGACCTTCGGAGATGGAAGCCGACTGCCGCCCGTATTCAAGACTGACCGGTCATGCAAGGCAAGGCGCCTAAGATGCACAACGGCGAGCCGAAATTCGCCAGCTTTTTTTCCGGATGCGGAGGATTCGACCTTGGTTTTGTCCAAGCCGGCTTCCGGTGCGTGGGGGCCTTCGATATCGACGAGGATGCGGTCGCGACCCACAGGCTGAATCTTCGCTCAACGGCTAGGGTTGCGGATCTGGCGGCGAGCTTCCCTGATTCTGACGCCCTCCATTCCCTCGATGTGTTTCTTGCCGGCACCCCCTGCCAGGGCTTCTCAACGGTGGGAAAACGAGATCCAGCAGATCCCAGGAACGCTCTATTGGTTCGCGCGGCGCAGATCGCCGCTCGGCTTAGGCCGAAGGTCGCGCTCATTGAGAACGTGGCAGGTGTGGTCTCCGGACACTTGCGGTGTTTCTGGGAGAAGGCGTTCCGCGTCCTGCGCTCTGCCGGCTACCGTGTCACGGAAGTCTGGTGCGATGCTTGGAAAATGGGAGTCCCGCAGCAGCGCAAACGGGTGATTGCCCTCGCGTGGAACACAGGGCAAGACCTGACTGTTACTCTGCCGGAACAATCCGGGGGAACACTTCGCTCCGCACTAGCGGGTTTGAACGGCGCGCCGAATCACACGCCCAAGCCCCTCGACCCGTCCAGCAGGGCAGGGATCATCGCTCGACACATCCGCCCCAATCAGAAGCTCTCCAACGTTCGGTCGGGTGAGGAAGATGTCCCTTTGACAGTTGAAAAGAGGAAGGCGGTTCCTCGAACGATTATC
>CAYGZI010000036.1:0-18337 GCA_964354245.1 uncultured Planctomycetaceae bacterium | reverse complement strand
TCTATCTACCGGGCCGCCTTTGAGAAACTAGACAATCCCGGCCGGTGGGCGACCCAAATCCCGACTACATCTTCGCCCCTGTCTGCCAACTGGACGCGGAGCGGGCGGGCTGGAAGGAGCCCTGCCGCAAGAAGGCGATGGTAGCGGCCTATCTGAAGCGAGTCCAGTTCAAGGGCGGCGAGTGCGAAAAGTGGAAGGCAGCTATGACTCATCCGGTGGATTCGGACGATCCGAAAGAGGCCACGGCAATGGCGGTTTCTTATTCCACGGGGCACACAAGTACCTGATACCGTAGATGACAATACTGCCAAACATGGCAAGAAGAGATCCGAAAATAATGGCAGCAGAACATCCGACAATCAGCCAATAGAGTACAGCCGCCATGTTTCACCTCCGGAGGTTGAGGGAGAACCAACTTAACGACCGTACCATAGACCGTTCAGCAACACCAGGACCGCGACTCCAACAATCGAGCGTTTCACGATGAGCCCTCCCGTACCTACAAGGTGCCGCATTCCAAGCCCCATCCCTGGCTTTACGACCTACGGCATAGTCCACCCGAAACGGCGAGTCAATACCCCCTCCCTAACCGGGGGTCCCCGGCGTCACGGGGAGTACGTCGCAGCCAGCCTCGGTTCCCACCCCAATGGCAGCGCGGAGAAGTTAGGGAAGCTAGCTATAATCGAAGAATCGCCGAGGCAACTGGGGGGCCCGCCGGGGGCGCGTCGCATCGCCCCGCCGTTGGCCGCCTCATACCGCATATCACCGCACCGAATCGCACTCCCCCCAGACGGTAGGTTGTGGGGTCTCTTTAATCCGGCCGCGGGTCCGGGACCGCCTCCCGGACCATTGCCACGATACCGTTCCGGGTCGCCTCCGACAGTGCCGGCCATCGGGCGACCACTTCGGCCAAGTCGGGGTCGGTTAGCGGAGACTCTGAGGTGGGGGTCCGTGCGCCAACTGCACCGGATTCTGCACCGGATTCGCCACCGACCCCTGTAAAACCCGGGGATTCTGCGGTAAGTTCGACGCCTGCCAGGCGTGCTTCCGCTGAAGCGGGGACTCGCAAGGTGTCGCACTGCATCGAGAAACCGGTTCGACAGGGAGCAATCTCCATGGGTTCTGCAGTTCGGCGGCTTGTCGTTGCTCTGTCGCTTTCCTGCTGGGCGTCCGGCGTCCTCGCTCAAGACTCCGACCTGGTGCTCCACCGCGGCAAGATCGTCACCGTGGACGCCGGCTTCCGCGTCGTCGAGGCCATGGCCGTGCAAGGCGACCGCATCCTGGCCGTCGGCACGAGCGAGGAAATCCTCAAGCAGGCCGGACCGAAGACGCGCCGCGTCGACCTGGCCGGCAAGACGGTGCTCCCGGGCCTGATCGACTCCCACACGCACCCGATCAGTGCCTCCATGTTCGAGTCCGACCACGCCGTGCCCGAGATGGAAACCGTGGCCGACGTGCTCGCCTACGTCAAGTCCCGGGCCGCGGCGTTGGGCGAAGGGAAGTGGGTCTTCATCTCCCAGGTCTTCATCACGCGGCTTCGCGAGCGGCGGTTCCCCACGCGCGACGAATTGGACCAGGCCGCGCCCCGCAATCCCGTCGTCTTCCGCACCGGCCCGGACGCCTCGCTCAACTCGCTTGCCTTGAAGCTGAGCGGGATCGACAAGGACTTCCGCATCACCGACGGGGGCACGGGCACGATCGAGCGCGACCCGAAGAGCGGCGAGCCCACGGGCATCCTCCGCAACTGCTCTCGCTTCATCAAGTACGTGCCGAGCGCCAAGAGCCCTACGGCCGAAGACCGCTACCGGCGGATGAAGCAACTTCTGGCGGCGTATAACGCGGTGGGGATCACGAGCTTCTGCGACCGCGAGGCGGGCGAGTCGAGCATCGAGCTTTATCGCCGGCTGAAGGACCGCGGCGAGCTTACTTGCCGCGTCTTCCTCACCTATCTGGTCGACGCCCAGGGCCCGTGGGAGGAGATCGAGGCCGGGATTCTGCGGGCCGCGCGCCACCCGCTCCACGCCTACGACAACCGGCTTTGGGTCCGCGGAGTGAAGTTTTACCTGGACGGCGGGATGCTCACCGGCAGCGCGTACATGAAGGAGCCGTGGGGCGTAAGCAAGATCTACTCGATCACCGATCCGCAGTATCGCGGCATCCTGTTCGTCCCGCCGGACCGGCTGGTGCGCATTGTGCGTACGGTCCTGGCCAACGACCTCCAGCCCACGGCCCACACGGTGGGCGACGGGGCGGTCGAGGCCCTGGTCGCGGCGTACGAGCGCGTGGCCCAGGAGTTTCCCGTGCGCGACAAGCGGCCGTGCATCAGCCACTGCAACTTCATGAGCCTTGAGGCGATCGAGAAGATGCAGCGGCTGGGGATTGTCGCCGATTTGCAGCCGGTGTGGCTCTATCTGGACGGGGCGACGCTTACGGCCCATTTCGGCGACCGGCGCCTGGCCTATTTCCAGCCGTACAAGACGCTTTTCGAGCGGGGAGTGACGGTCGGCGGCGGCTCCGACCACATGCAGAAGATCGAGCCCGAGCGGTCGATCAACCGCTACAGCCCCTTCCTCGGCATCTGGACCACGCTCGCGCGCCAGCCGCGGTGGACCGACAAGGCGCTGCACCCCGAGCAGCGGATCACGCGCGAGCAAGCCATCCGGCTCTACACAATCAACAACGCCTACTTGACGTTCGAGGAGAAGCAGAAGGGCTCGCTGGAGCCCGGCAAGCTGGCCGATTTCATCATCCTCGACAAGGACATCCTGGCGTGCCCGGTGGACCAGATCAAGGACATCGCGGTGCAGGCGACGTATCTGGGCGGGAAGGCGGTGTTTGAGCGGAAGAAATATCAGTGATGCCCTCTTTTCAACGCCCGGGCTCCTGCGAACGCGGGAGGATTGACTCAGCTTCGCGATACAGTAGGATGAAGTTGGTGATTCCTTGTGACGCTGCATAGCCTGGATGTCACCAAATGAATGAACGGCAGATTCCAGACCAGTTGCTCTCCCAAATCGAGCGCGATCGCGAGTTGATCGAGCAGGAGCTGCCCGAGCTAGCCGATCGCGACGCTCGTATGCGCGAGGCTGCGGCTGAGGACACGCTATGCGGCCACCTGCGCCAAGCGATCCATCGGAGTCGCCGCCCGTTGCGCGAGATCGCGAGCGAGGCCGGGATTACAGCCGCGGTGCTTTGCGATTTCCTGGAGGGCGAGCGAACGCTCCGATCCGACGTGCTCGATCGTCTCACCCAGGCGGCAGGCGTGACGGTTTCCCTCGTTCCTCACGCGGCGCAAGGATAAGCACACGGCGTCCAAGCCGTCGAACTGCGATAACGCGGTAGACGGCGAATGAAAAGCCAGAAAACTAGCCGCGTCCCCGTTTCCAATCCGCGGTGCAAGCGACGTACGTGGGGGGGAAGGCGGTGTACGAGCGGAACGAATATCGGTGATGTCCCCTTTCGGACGCCTTTGCCCCGCCAGCTTTCCTCCCCCAAACCGAGCGAATCATGCAGAGGAGAACAAATGGACCAGGACACGACGCTTGTAATCGCTACCGTTGGAGCAATCACGGGCATGGTCGGAACGATTGTAGGCATCGTCGCGCTACTTCGGCAAATTGACCGAGATCGGGTAAGACTCCGTATTGGTGCGCGTTGGGCAATTACGAGTGACTCGCCTGGGACTCGTTTGATTTCGATTTCCGTCACGAACCTGAGTACCTTTCCGGTCACGTTGAGCGAGGTTGGTGTGCTGTGCGACAACGGAAGACAGCGGGTGATAGATCCTCACGCACTCGCACAACTGCCAAAACGCATCGAGGCCCGCACAGCGGTATCAATCCTTCTGTCGCCCCAGTTTCTTCGAAACGCAATGTGCCGTACGGCTACGTACGCGTTTGCCCGCACAGATTGTGGTGAGTGGTTTCAATCCAGAGGCGACTGTATCTCAAAGATCGTTTCGGAAGCTCAGTCGGAGCGGGTGGAACGTTCTCCATTGGCTTGACCGCGGGGATTCCGCCATCGGGGAAGTCGCAGGGAGCGGCGATCATGACGAACGTACGACGGAAAAAGGACAACTGGGCGAGACGCAAACGTCTTTTCGAGGAGATTCTCGATGCTGTACACATCCTAACGGAATTGCGGCGAGATCTACATATCTTCTGTAACACCACGGTTGGTATACACAGCGTAATTGGCGCAGTGCCCTCGGACGCCAGACGTGCGTACGTCAGCGGCATGCACAACGTTATCGGTCGCCTCGAAGAACTGATCCGAAAGCCTCGGAAGCCCGCTTGGCGCGAGCGATGGGCTGAGGAAAGACGCGAGAGAAAGGCGTCTATCGCGGAGATTCAACGCCGTCCGGGTGAAGTGACAATTCGCCTCCTACCGGAACCCGAGAGCGAAGTGGACCTGGACCGCTTCGTTCGGATGTCTGAAGACGCAAAAGAGTTTGAGGGGCTCGATATGACACGGGTAGCTCTTCTGCGCAAACTAAGGAATTGCGACCTGAGTACCGAGGGCGGGCGACTTGAGGCGGAAGCGATTACTGCCGAAATCGAGGAGAACGAAAGGCAAATCAATTCCGTGCAAATCGACATGGCAGTCGACTGGATCGTAGGCTTGCGTAAGGCCAGCGAACAAGCGCCGAAGGGGAAGGTGAATCCGGTTCTCCACCACGAATACCTCATGCTTACGTACAACGATGCTAGCCAAAAGGTCAGCGCCTACCGCGTTTCGTCGAGTGGTGCTCAGGTTGGTAGGCAATGCCTCCAGAAGGAAACGGGAACCACGGTTATCGCAGTATACGAGGCATGGCAGGAGGCGGCTAGATTCGGACTCGACTGGGGAGCGGCGCCCCGTTTTTCAGTGACAGAGTACACGAGTGGCGAGATAAGATGCAGCTTCGACATCGATCTTCGAGAAACGTAGGACTCCCGGGCGAGGTTGCGTGTTTCAAGCACGCGGCGGGTTTGCACGCGGTAGCGCGTCATTACCAAGGGAGAAGATTTCACAGGGACAACCTGCGGAACGGAGAAGGTGCCAGGAATTGTTGTTTGCTCCGTTGGCTAGCCGAGACCGTTCGTGCGAGCTTTTCTCACGCGTTTGAGAGTTGAACCGGCTTTTGACGTGCTGCCCTGCTGGTTCGTTGCGGGCTGGCCCTCGGCCCGCTGAGCGTTCACGTTACGCCCCACGCGACACGGGAGATGAAGGGACCGCGAATGAAGAAGATTGCCATTTCGGACGGCTCGGGCCACTGGTTTGACATCGAGGCCGCGCGTGTTTGGGAAGAGCGCGTCGACCCCGATGAGGAAGAATATCGCAAGCGCCACGACCCCCACGAGGAGAAGCTGTACCTATCGACTCACGGCACGTTCATCTTGTATCGATGGCACTGGCACATGGGCGAGGACTTGTACCACGTCATAGATCCCGAACGAGCGACCCGGTGGCTGATCGCCAATGGCTACCAGGAGGAGCTAGCCAAACTGGACCTCTTGCCGGAGGAGCGGCCTCTCGAGTTGTGAGTGTGTCACGCCTAATCCGGTGATATACCTTCCCTCGCGGAAGGGAGACAGGCGCGCTTATTGACAAACGAACCACGAAAAGCGGGCCTGTCCCCCTTTCCTCGTTCGGATCCTCGCGCACTTCGGCGCGAATGCGTGCGGCGGCCGATGTGACCGACTGGCGTTGGTCGTGCGCGACTCAGACTCTCCTGCGCACTCGCGGTCCAGGCGACCCTGTACCTCATTCGACGCTTTCCAGGGCTGCCAGGATGTCTTGAAGCGGGCGTCCGGAGCGTTGCTGCCGAAACCGCTGGATCTCTTCGTCGGAGAACGGGGACTCGGCGCCGTCCTCTCCTTTGCCGGTCGGCGGCTCCAGTGGCTCGAAATAGCCAACCACCCGGCCGGATTCGTCGCACAAGAGAGCGGTTTCGCGGATACCAGCCAGTTTCGATAAGAAGCCCGTGTCGAGCACGACCTTGGTCATCAAAACCTCCACCTCAGGCTCCGATGGTATGCGGATGTCCACACCGGGCTATTCTACCACTGCCGGCTTCTCGCGTCCAGGCCCCAAAGTCCTGAGCCCCAGGCAAGGGAGCTGCGGCCGTGCGGCTCGATCGTGGGCAAATAATCCGCGGCACGAGCGAGGCGGCTTCCTCGCGAAGCCAAAGCAGAGCTTCGGGAAGGCCCGTTGCGGAGCGGAGCTTCGCAACGAGGGCACGTGGCGCCGGGTCGGGCACCGGGCGAGGCGTCAGGCGAAGAGGACGTACTGCCGCAGGAAGGCCTCGGCCGTGCGGTAGAAGTGCTCAATCGTGTCGCGCTTGCGCCAGCCGTGGCCCTCGCCCTCGTAGACGTGGTAGACGTGCGGCACGTTGTTGCGCTTGAGGGCCTCGACGACCGCGTCGGATTGCTGCCGCGGAACCACCCTGTCGATCTCCCCCTGGAAGACCGCCAGCGGGCGGCGGATGCGGTCGGCAAACCGCAGCGGCGAGCGCTCGCGATAGATCGCCGCCGCCTGCGGCAGCGGGCGCAGGAGTGAATCGAGATAGTGGGCCTCGAACTTGTGCGTCTCAGCCGCCAAAGAGGACGCGGAAAAGGGGACTGGTCCAATTTGTGCGAAGCAGCACCCAACGGCATTGCCGGCGGTGCCGCTGGGCCGTTCCGGCAAATTGGACCTGTCCCCTTTTCCCTGAGGGAGGCAGACAGGAATTTCTGCCCTCCGGTCCCTTTTCCCGGGCCGGTTTCTATTGAACGACGAGCTTGACCTTCTGCGTCACCGGGAGTCCGGCGGACGTGGCGGCGGCGGTCACGACGTGGATCCCTGGCGTCTTGAAGCGGTGCATGAAGGTGGTGTAGGGCTCGTATCGCTCGACCACGCGGCCGTCGCCAAGGTCGATCCGGATCGAGCTGAGATCGCGTCCCTGCGGCCAGATGCGGAAGGAGACGGGCTGGTCCACGCGGATGTCGCGCGAAGGCGCATAGGTGACGAAGAGCGTGGGCATGACGCCTTCCGGCTTTTCCTTGGAGTAGACGCGGACCGTGGCGAAGTCCACGTCGCGCAGTCCGCGGGCGTCCTCGACCCAAAGGGCCGCGATGTACGTTCCCGGCGCGTCGAAGACCCGTTCGACCCGCGCACCGCGGAGCGAGACGCCTCCGGGAAACTCCCAACGGTACGAGGTCAGCGGCGAGCCGAAGGCCAGGGACCGGGTCCCATCGAAGCGTGCGGGCTGGCCGGCGTGGACCGCGAGGTGCGGCCGGGCAACGGCGCAGAGCTTCATTCCGGCCGCATGACGGTAGGCCTCGACGAGCCAGGGGTAGAGGTTGAGGGCCCGGCACGGCCGGTCCGCGCGGAAGTCGTCGGGCGAAAGGAAGAGCCCCACGTGGAGATGGGAGAAATTGCCCGAGCCGCCCTTGCGCCCGAGCATCCCGACGCTCTGACCGCGCGAGACCTTGGCTCCCTGTCGCACTTCCGGCAAGATCGAGTCAAGGTGGCCGTACTGGACGACGATGCCGCGGTCGTCTTCGATAGCGAGCGTCCCGGTGGCGCGATCGGCCTCCAGAACGGTCCCTTCGACGCAGCTTACGACCGGGTCTTTGCCTTCGAAGCCCGCAAGGTCGAAGCCGTAGTTGTGGTAGAAGCGTTGCCCGTCCGGGTCGCCGTCGCGGTGGCCGAGGTGGACGGGCTCGTTGTGGCCTTGCGTGCCGTGGGAAAAGAGGCGGTAGCGGGGCAGCGGAAAGACGAAGCGGCGGACGTCGACGATCGGGTCCGACGCATCCCAGAGCGAGAACTGCACGCGCTTCGGAAGGTTGACCCAGCCGGAGGTCGTGTCGGCCGCAATCCGCAGCCCGTCGCGCTCCGCCGGCATGCGATAGGGCTCGCAGACCAGATCGAGCGGCTTTCCGTCGATCTCGGCGGCCACGTCCGCGCGCCGGAGCAGTCCAATGACGCTGTCCCGCTGCTCGGCGACCGACTTCAGGTGCAGGCGTCGCTCCGAGCCGTTCCTCAGGCGGAAGGTATACGACTCGCCGATATCCAGGTAGACGAATCGCTGCGTGGAGTACTGGATGCGCGCGGCGTCGGCGGGCGTGACTTCATCAGCGGCAGAGGGCGCGGCGGTCGCGGCGACGGCTGCAAGGCAGATGGCAGGCCACATGGTTGGACAATGCTCCAGGGACAATTTGGATACGTTGGGCGCACGCTGAGTTCCACGGCAGACACGGACGCCGGCGCAAAGACCCGCGCTTGGTTCGGCTGAAGCTCGGCCTCTGGCGCCGCGGTCGCCACCACCAGGATATACCACGGCGGGGCGCTGGTCCACCGGCTTGGCAACCTCGTGCCTTTTGTGTAGCATGGAGTCCCGTACGGCCACCTTATTTCAGGAGAACTCGCCATGATCGACCGTTTGTTTCGCAGCACCGCCCGTCCCCGCCGGGCTCGACTTGCCGCGGCCTGTCTGACCGTCGCGTGCGTCTTGGCAACCGCGTGGCTCCACGCCGCGGAAAAGAACGGCTGGACTGACCTCCTCCCGGGCAACAAGCTCGACGCGCACTGGACCACCAAGGGCAACTGGAGCATCAACGACGAAGGGGTCGTGAAGCTCCAGCCGCGCCCCGGCGAGACAGGCTGGACCCGCTACGACGCCTACCTGTGGTCGAAGAAGGAGTACAAGGACTTCGAGATCGAGTTCGACTACAAGGTCGAAAAAGGCGGCAACAGCGGGTTCTACTTTCGCGTCGGCGACAAGAACAGCCCGGTCGCCAAGGGCATCGAGGTGCAGATCTACGATGCCCGCCCCAAGGCGGGCGCCCAGAAGCTGACGGATCACGACTCGGGCGGGATCATCCCCGGGATGCCGCCCACCAAGGCCGCCGGCAAGCCCGCCGGCCAGTGGAACCACTTCCAGATCACCAGCAAAGGCAACAAGCTCACGGTGAAGCTCAACGGCGAGGTGGTCAACGAACTAAGCCTTGACAACCCGAAGATCAAGGACCGGCCCGCCACCGGCTACCTCGGCTTCCAAGACCACGGCCTGCCGCTGGAGCTGCGCAAGATCCGAATTCGCCAACCGTGAGCGCTCGAGTGGCACGCCTGGAGCGCAATGGGTGCCATGCCCTCACGACGCAAAGCGTCGCGCTAGGCATGGCCCCGTCCAACATGCCGACCCACGGCTCCGCCGTGTGACGGCATGCCACCCAGCCGCTCTCAGGATCACTTCTGCTCCAGGATGTACCGCTTGGCCGCCTCCAGGACGGTGTCGCGGCCGGCGGCAAGGTCGCGGGCGTTTTGGCGCAAGGGGACGTCGGGCTCCAGCCCGCGGCGCTCGATGGGCCGGTCGAGGAAGCCCGTGTAGGCCTTGATGGGGAAGGTGACGGTGTAGAGTCCGTTTTTGAGGGTGTAGGTCTTTTTGCGCGACGAGGCGCCGGCGGTTGCCTCGCCGAACAGCCGGGCCCGCTTCGTGGCCACAAACCACGACGCCCAGCCTTCGCCGGCGCTGATGCAGCGCGAGTCGATCAACAGCGCGATCGGGCCGCGGAACCGCGGGCGGTCGGGCTCTTCCTTATCGTCCAGCGCGAAGTTGCGGTGGGCCCTGGGGGCGTCGAATCCGCCGCCGCTGTTGCCCCGCACGTCGATCACCAGTCCGCGGGCGTCCTTCACCTCGCCGACGGCGCGATCCAACTGCTCCAGCAGGTCGTTCTGGATCCGCCGCACGTAGATGTAGCCGATATGGTAGGACGAGTTTTCAACTCGTCCCGTCTCGGGGGACGGGTTGGAAACCCGTCCTACACTGGATGACAGGCTGGAAGCCTGTCCTACGGGGAGCAGGGCCCAGGAGACGTTGCCGGAATCGCGGATGCCGGGGATGGGCACCGGCAGACGCGGCAGATAGCGGACGTCCAGGGCAGCGGGCAGACTGAACTTGTGAGTCTTGCCCTCCACGTCCTGGAATTCCAGGGCGACCGCGGCGCCGCGCTCCATCTGGCGCGGGAGGAATTGGGCGGCATGGTATCGCAGAAAGCGGTCGCTGGAGTAGCCGATGTAGCGGCTGAGCTGTTTCATTTGGGCCGCGAGGATCTCCTCGGCGGGCTTCCCTTGGATCGAGAGGACCGTCATGCCGACGCGGACGCCCGCTTGTTCCGCTGGGCCGCCCCGATCGACGTGATAGACGACCGGCTTGCCGCGGTCATCCAGCAGGCAAGCGAAGCCTGAGTCATAGCGGGGGAGCGGAATCACCGGCGGAGAGGCCGTCGCGCGGCCCAACTGGGCGTGGCTGTCTTCCAGCCGGGCGACCAGCTCCAGGCACAGCAGGCCGAACTCGCTCTCGCTCTTCACCTGCTTCGCCCGGGGCAGGAGTTCCTTGCCAACCGCCTTCCAGTCGATCCCTTTGATCACGAAGCAGGGATACTCGCGGCCGAGGGTTTCGTAGAGATCGACCAGCGCCTCCTCATAAGGGACCACGGTCGCGGCCCACTTCGGATCGACGCGGTTCATCGCGCGGCGGGCCTGGGCGGCGACCTGAGCGGCGGGGTGATCGAGGAGCTTGCGGACCTTCTCGGCCACGTCGGGCACGACGAACACGGTCGAGAATCCCTCCACGCCGGCAAGCACGTGTAGCGTGTTGGCAAGCACGATCGGATCCTTGGAATCGAGGCACTCGCGCAACTGGGCATTGACGCGCTCGCGGAGCGGCCCCGGATCGGCCAGACCGCTGAACACGTAAGCAAGAGCGTTGATCATCGGCGGGTTCAAGTCGTCCAGGGCGAGCAGACGGACGAGCCAGTCACTCTGGAGGAACTTTTGGACGTCCTCGCGGTGGTCGTTGGCGACCAAATAGCGCAGGGCCTCGGACCGCGCCATCGTATCGAGCCCCTTGGCCGCAAGCGCCTTGGCCACGCGGTCGAGATGCTCGGGCCCCAACTGGGCCACAAGGGGCTGGATCTTGGCGCGCTCGTCCGGCGGGAGGGCATCGGGCTGGAGCGGCAGGTAGTCGATCTTCAGGCGGCCCGCGGCAGCCTCTTGGGCCAGCCACGACTTCCACGCGCCCGGTCCCCGGGGCACGCGCTGGCCGGTCATCGCCCGCAGGGCCGTGAAGTAGGCGTTGTGTACCGGCGTATAGAACTCCACCGCGTGGGCGCGGATCAAGTCGTCGATCAGCGATGGATCGCGCGTGGCGGCCAACGCCTCGATGGTCCGGATGCGCACGGCGGGGTCGTTGTGATAGAGGAGCACGATGGGGGGCGGCGGCCCGGCAGGGGGCTTCGGCGCAGACTCGGGGGTGGGCCTGGGCGGCCGTTGCTTCACGGCGGGCTTCTTCCACAGGTTGCTGTCGCGCGACGGGCCGTCGGGAATGATCGCCCGCTCTTCCGGCTGCAGCGGCCAAGGGCTGGCAAGCTCCAGGGGCTTGACCACTCCGATCCCCTCGCGCCGCGCGGGCGAATCGGGCGACAACGAGTAATCCCCTGCTTCGGCCTTGGTGAAACCCGGATCGAGGAGCACGCTCGCGGTGTCGGGGCCCAACGGGACGTCCTCCCATGGGTTGGGTGTGCCTTCGGCCTTGGGATTGGCGCGCGACACGTTGCTCCCGTTCTTCCAGAAGAGGTTCTTCGGGAGCGTGGGACTGGCGACGGAACTGGCGCCGGGCGTTTTGTCGCGGGCGTAGCCGCAAGTGATCGCCTTGGGATGGCCGAAGAAGATGTTCCTTTCGATGCGAGGCTGCGAATCGCCGATGACGCTCAATGCTTCCCGCACATTGCCCGCAAACGTGTTCTCCGCGATCGTGTCGCAATTACCGAACCAGCACGACATCCCGTTGATTTCGTTCTTCAGGAACAGGTTCTGCTTGACCGTGGCGGCCGTCTTGCCGGAGGCGTAGATGCCGCAGCGGGCATTGGCGGAGATCAGGTTGCCGACGATGGTAGGCGAGCTATCGTCGTAGCGGATGCCGTGCCAGGCCGCCCCCGAGATGCGGCATCGCTCGACCACGGCATGGCTTCCGGGCCGGATGCAGATCCCCGCATAGTGGCAGTTGCGCACGTCGCAATCGGCGATCGTGGCCCGGACGTTGGCACCCGCTTCGCGCTCGCCGACGGTGATTCCCGTGTCCCAGACCGCGGCGACCAGGCAGCGGCGAATCTCGACATCCGATCCATCCACGACCGACAGCCCGCCGCTTGGCGAGCCGACGACGGCACAGTCGGTGATCTGTACCTGACTACGGCGGAGGACGGCCAGCCATTCGGCCGGCTGGGGCGAGTCCGGCGCCGGGTCTGAGGCAGTGATCTTGAGCCCCCGGATTTGCACGCCGCGGGCGTCTTGGACCAGGAGCGCCGGGGGGAGGTACTTGTCGAGGAATGCCTCGGCGAGGGCCTTTTTCTCTTGTTCGGTCCGGGCAGCACGATACTGCCGATCGAAACCTTCCATTGCCTCCCCGAGGGCCGCGGTCATCTCCCGATGGGGAGCGGCAATCGTGGTTTGGCTCCAGCCCGCTCCCTCCAGAATGAGGGGTTTCCGGACCCTCAGGTTCTCCTCGTACACCCCGGGCCCCACGCGAATGGTGGCCCCTGCCGGGGCGGCCTCGATGGCGGCTTGGATCGAGGCGTACTCGGCCGTCTTGTCTTTGGCTACGCGCAAGACGACCTTCCCGGAGTTGCCGGGCGGGGCGGAATACGCGACTTGCGTGACCGCGACGAGGCCAAGCCCTAGCAAGGCCAGTTGCGAGAAGCGACGCGCGCCGGCCATGTCGAAGATCATCATTCGCTGACCCCCGTTGGAAGGAGTTGTTGTTGCTCGATCCTACCGGAAGGCGTATCATCCTGCACAATATAACGCGGCCCCGGACAGAAACATCCGGCTCCCAGCAGCGTGCCGGGAGCGATCCCCCTGAAGTGAGGCAACCTCTGATGAAGCGACTCCCCGGCGTTCTGGCGGTATTGCTGGGCGCAGCGTGCGCGTGGCACGGGCATCTCGCCCGTGCTTTTGATCGGAACCGGCAGGACGCGGGCGGCGCCCAGCCGGCGAGCGCTCGACCGCCTTCGGCCCACGTAGTCTACACGATCACCGTCGACGAGGCGATGTTGCGCAAGTTCGGGCTCCAGTACCCCGCGACCTACGTGTTCCGGCTCTCGGAAATCCCGCCCGAAGTGCAGGTGCGGCGCCACGATGGGGAGTCCGGCCCGTGGGTGACGCTGGAGAAGAAGACCGGCGGCGGTTTCTTCAATGGCGTGGAGTGCGTCCGGTTCAACAGGGAGCGGAAGACGGCCTACGTCTCCGTCGGCTTCAAGACGACGAGCACTATCGAGTTGGAGTTTGTTGGGGCGGGCCGGGTCGCTTTCGATTCGGTCGCCAGGTACTACGACGGCCGCAAAGCGGCCTATACGCTCTCGAACGACAATTGGGGCTGCAACGCCTGGGCCCATCCCGGGGCCCCGTGGCGCGGGCCGGCCGACGACGAGTCGGACAACTACCAGGCGGCCCTTCACGTGTGCCGCGGCTTCCATTTGCCGCTCTCGATCGCCATCAACAGCCGCTCGGCCGGCGGCGAGGCGATGTGGCGGATCATGCAGGAGGAACTGGACCGCGGCGACCGGAGCTGGGAGCCGGCCGTCCACGGCCAGACCCATCCCAAGGACGCCGCGGCCTACAAGGTCCGCGGCTACCGAGAGGAAATCCTCGGTTGCCGCGAGGACATCTTGAAGCGACTGCACAGTATCCCCTACGGCCAATACCTCTTCGAGCACATCCTCACCCACGGCTACCAGGACGAGACGCTCCAGGGCACCGATGCCGGCGAGTTCCTCTTCTTGCGCGGGTTCAACTGGTTGGACAACCCATTGAGCAACGACTACTCGCCGTGGAACGAGAAGCACCGCTTCTACGGCATCGGGGGCCTGAACACCAAGGGCTACGACGCCCTCTTAGAGCGCCGCGAGCCCAAGGGGCGATACTTCGCCCGCGACGTGGCCGAGCTCAACGCGGCCTTCGACAAGGTCTATCAGGGCGGAGGCATCTTCTACGCCCTGTGGCATCCCGACCGTTTCCGCAACAGCGTGATCCACGATCCGCGTCCCGGCGTGGACGGCAAACAGGGCTCGACGCTCGTGCAGCACCTGGCCCATGTGGCCAACCGCAAGGACGTGTGGTACGCGGCCAACGGGTGGCTCTATTCGTATCGCTATGTGGCGGAGCACGCGCGCGTGGCGGCGAAGAAGCGGTAGGTGGTAGGTGGCATGTGGTAGGTGGGTCCCGATATGCCACCTACCACCTACCACCTGCTTTGTTCTTACGGTGGGACTGCGCTGCGCTTGTCCCACCATACCGCCGGGCGTAAGCCTACTCGGTCAACTTGCGGGCTGCGGCGTAGGCCGCTTGGCCGGCGGTGTCCAGGGGGCCTGTCAAGCCGGGCCCTCCGGCGGCCACGTATCCGTGGCTGGCGCCCGATCTGTCCGGGCTCACCCAGAAGGAATAGAGCGATCCGTTGCGGAGATAGAAGCGGAATCGGACCGCCTTGCCGGAAACGGACGAAAGGTCGTCGGCGCCGCTCCACTTCACTTGGGCCAGCGTGGAATCGCCGCTTGAGGGCGTGCAATTGGCCCGGGTGAAGGGATCGAGCACGCGCCCCTTGTCGTCGAGGATTTCGACGCGGAGTTCTCCCTTGGGTGCGGCCAGATTGACGAAGAGGTGCCTGCCGCCGAAGCGGACCGGGCGCGTGGTCAAGGTTCCCTCGTCGCTTCCGGCGTCCATTGAGGCGAATCCGTCGCGCCGCAAAACGGCTAGCCCGGTGGTGTTATGGCCGGTCTTACGGCTCTGCTGGCGGCCGCTGACGTAGAAGTAAAGCTTGTCGCCGACCACGAGGCAGCCGCCGCCGGCCGACTGGACGTTGGCCCAGTTCCAGGCCCCCTCGGACTCATTGACGCCGGCAAACGGGCGCCGGTCGGGGCGGTGCCAATGGAAGCCATCGCGGCTGAAGCCCAGGAGGACCTCGTTGCGCTTCTGGAAGCCGCGTTGGGCCGGGTCGCCTTGCCAGATCGAGAAGAGGCCGAGGATCAGACTCTCATACGCAACCGCGTCGAGGTTGTAGAGCTGGGGGGCCACGTCGCGCAGCTCGGGATTGGGGTTGTGGGGATCGAGGCGATCGGCGCCGACCCAGAGCACCGCCTCCGAGTCGCGCCAGGAGAACCCGGCGACCGCATCCGGGTGCTCGCGGTAGCGCCTCATGCGGCCCAGACCGGAATAGTCGCTCCGAAGGCTGTAGACCCAGACGCCGCGGAAGGGGTTGTAGAAGACCGTGGTACGGTCGCCGGTGGGCGGCGAGGTGGCCAGGGCCTTGGACCAGTGAATCCCGTCGGCCGACGCGCGAAGTATGAGGACCCAGCCCTTCCCGTCCCGCTGCATGGTGAACATCTTGAAACGCCGCTTGGGATCGCTCTCCCGAAGATCGAGCCAAACGGTGGCCGAATCGCGGCCTTGGCGCAAGACGACATTGGTGCCGGGCTCGACGTCCAGCGAGGGTTTCTCCCATCGGATGCCGTCCTTGCTGGTGGCATAACAGGTCGTCGTGGTGTAGCCGCCCATGTACCACATCTTGAACAGCCCGTCGGCCGGGTCGAACCAGACGCCGTCGCTGAAGACCATGGCCGTAGGCATCGCCCCCTCTCGCTCCCAAGGCCGATCCGGCTTGACTACCGGACTCGCCGGGTGATACTCGGCCCGGTGGAAAGTCCGGCGCAGGGTGGTTAGCTCGACGAGAAAATCATCGACGAAGAGTTGTCGCCCCACGTCGATCGGGATGACCGCCGGCGGGCTTTTCAAATAGGGCACTTCCATGGGCTCTCGGGTCAGGCTTTGCGGTCGGGGCGGCCATTGGCTGGGCAATCGCAAGCCGTTGGGAAGCATCGCTGGGGCGCGATCCGGCTCGGCAGCGGCAGCCGGACCCGACACGACTGCCGATAGAGAGAACATCACGACGACCAAAATGTCATGGTGTGCCATGGCCGTAGTTCCTTTTGTGGAGGGCCCCGATCCGCTCACCAGTATCCCCACTGGAAAACAGGTTGAGTAGCCGGACTGGGCTGGGCGGAAACGGTTTGAAGTGAAAGATGGGCAAAATGCGTCGGTTGACCACCCCTCTTCGGGGCCATCATGCGACCACACTGGGCACACAGAAGTTGTTTGCGTCAAAGGCGCTATCCTGGAAATGGCCGGGCGCACCCGATACACTCATAAGGAGCATTACATCCACCGGAGAGGCTCGCTATCCCGGCAGGACATTCCGGACCCACCACATCAGGGGGCCCGAGGGGAAGCGGTTTACCCGCCGATGCGGCGGATAGGACCGACGCGGCGTGCGATCGAAGCCTGCTTGCGCATTGCGGAGTCTCACGGAAGATCGCCAACCATCGTGCATGAATGAATGAGGAACCGATGAGCTTGCGTCTGGAGCGGACGGTGCGGTTGTCGGAGCAGGTCAAGGGCGGCCGGGAGGAGGCCAGCGGCCGCTGGCAGCTTGGCGAGGCAAAACCGACGGGAGATCCCTCGATGTGTGTCCTCGAAGCCCGCGGCGTGACCAAGGTGTTCGGAACCGGCGAGGCCCGCGTGGAGGCGGTGCGCGGGGTGAACATGAAGGTCCCCTCGGGCACGCTGGTGGCGATCATGGGGCGATCGGGCTCGGGGAAGAGCACGCTGCTGTCCATTCTTGGGGGGATAGACTCCCCTACGAGCGGCCAGATTATCCTCGAAGGGGTCGATCTGGCAACGCTCACCGACGACCAACGCACGCTCATCCGCCGGCGGCGCGTCGGCTTCGTGTTCCAGTCGTTCAACCTCCTGCCCATCCTGACGGCAGAAGAGAATGTGGCGTTGCCGCTGGAGCTCGACGGCATCCCTTCGGCCAAGGCCCGCCGGGTGGCCGCCGAGGCCCTGGACCGGGTGGGGATGTCGGCCCGGCGACACCACGTTCCCGGCACGCTTTCCGGCGGAGAGCAGCAGCGTGTGGCGGTGGCCCGGGCCCTGGCCATCGACCCGGTGATCCTCTTGGCCGACGAGCCGACGGGGAACTTGGATAGCGTCAACGGGCAGCGGGTGAGCAACTTGCTGAGGAGTCTGGTGGACCAGCAGCAGCAGACGATCGTGCTGGTGACGCACGACGCGACGGTGGCCGCCAAGGCGGATCGCGTGATCTACCTGTCGGACGGAATGGTGATTAAGGAAGCCTCGCCGACCAGTCCGGCGGAAGCGGCCCCGGCGCTGAAGGAGCGTTAGGGCGGCCGCAATGAGAGCCGTCGGCTCTCAGCTATCAGCCCTCAGCTATCAGCCGTCAGGATGCTAAAGCTGATAGCTGATAGCTGACTGCTGATAGCTGATAGCTGATAGCTGAAAGCTGAAAGCTGAAAGCCCGAATCGCGTGCCGCTTGTGCGCGCGTGGACAGTTGAGGCTCCCATACCAATGGTTCTCTGGAAGTACAGTTTCCGCGAGGTGGTCAGCCGGCGCGGCCGGGCCATCTTGACGTTGGCGAGCATCGTGATCGCCGTGGCCACCGTGGTCTCGGTGTCTGTGTCCACGGCCACGACGCGGCGGGCGTACCGGGAGATGTTCGCCAGCGTCTCTGGGCGGGCATCGCTGGAGATCACGGCGGACGGCGGCGGGCCCTTCGACGACGGCGTGCTGGCCGAGATCGAGAAGACGCCCGGGGTGACGATGCTGGTGCCGATGGTTAAGAGGGAGTCGATCCTGTATCGGGGAGGCGGCAGGACGAGCGTGGTCGTCGTGGGGATCGATCCGACCAAGGACCGGGCCGTCTACGACTACACGCTGGTGGACGGCAAGGGCCTGAGCCCCGGCGAAGAAGGAGTCCTCCTCCAAAGCAACTTCGCGAGATCCCTGGGGCTCCGGCCGGAAGACGCGGAGAACAACAAGGTCAAGCTGCTGACGCGGAAAGGGCTGCTTCAAGAGACGCCGCTTCTGGGCACCGTGACCTCGGAGAGTGCCGCTTCGTTGTGGCTGGGCGGGATGGTCTTCATGCCCCTGGAGCAGGCGCAGGACTGGCTCACCGGCCCGGGGCAAGTCGACATGATCGAGATCATCCTGGAGGACTCCGCCGACGAGCGCACGGTGATGGACGAGCTGGCCCGCCAGCTTCCCAAGGGCCTGAGCGTGGGTCCGCCGCGGAGCCGCACCCAGGTGGTCGAAGAGACCTTGGCGTCCAGCGAGCACGGGCTGCAGTTGGCCAGCGCGTTTTCGCTGGTGCTGGCCTACTTCATGATCCTCAACACGTTTTTGATGAACGTGGGGGAGCGGCGGCGGCAGTTGGCCACGATGCGGGCGTTGGGGGCCACGCGCAAG